>CACYBP010000282.1 GCA_902772625.1 Oscillospiraceae bacterium | reverse complement strand
CCGTAATAGCAAAGCCCCGCCGCGTCGATCGGATGATCGGCGATCACGCCGAAAACGCCGCATTCTTCGTGAATGCTCATGATTTCCGCTCCTTCGCATGCTTGCGCGCCGCGCCGACGAAGCCCATGAATAAGGGATGCGGCTTGTTGGGGCGGCTTTTGAATTCGGGATGATACTGGACGCCTACGAAGAAATCCCTGTCCGAAAGCTCCACGGTTTCCACAAGTTTTCCGTCGGGCGAAATGCCGCTGAGGGTAAGCCCCGAGGAGACGAGCGTCTCCCGGTAGTCGTTGTTGAGCTCATAACGGTGGCGGTGCCGCTCCCGGATTTCCTTCGCCCCGTAGCATTTCTCCATCGTCGTGCCTTCGCCGATCACGCAGGGGTAGGCTCCGAGCCGCAGGGTCCCGCCCTTGTCGACGTCCTCGCTCTGTCCGGGCATGAAGTCGATCACCTTGTTTTTGCATTGCTCGTCGAATTCCCCGGAATTTGCGTCACGAATGCCCGATACGTTCCGGGCGTACTCGATGACGGCGATCTGCATACCGAGACAAATGCCGAAATACGGGAGATTCTGCTCCCGGGCGTATTTTGCCGAAAGGATCATTCCTTCGATCCCGCGGCTCCCGAAGCCTCCCGGGACTATGATCCCGTCAAGTCCGGAAAGGATCTCGCCGACGTTTTCCTCCCGGATCCCCTCGGAATCGATCCAACGGATATTCACGTGGGCATTGTGATAGATCCCTGCGTGACGGAGCGCCTCCGCCACGGAAAGGTAGGCGTCGTGCAGCCCGACGTATTTTCCCACCAGCCCGATCTCTACGGTGTGGGAACGGGCGCTTTTGATCTTTTCCACAAGCTCGCTCCATTCGGTGAGATCCGGCTCCGGGACGTTCAGCCCCAGCTCCCGGCAGACCACCTCCGAAAAACGGGATTTTTCCAGCATCAGGGGCGCCTCGTATAGATAGGGAAGGGTGATATTCTCGATCACGCAATCGGGCTTGACGTTGCAGAAGAGGGCGATCTTCTGGAAAATGCTCTCCTCCAGCGGCTCGTCGCAGCGCAGGACGATGAGATTCGGATTGATGCCCATGCCCTGGAGCTCTTTCACCGAATGCTGGGTCGGCTTGGATTTGTGCTCCTCGGAACCGTGCAGATACGGCACCAGCGTCACGTGGATAAAGAGGCTGTTTTCCCGTCCGACCTCCAGGGAGATTTGCCGCACCGCCTCGATAAAGGGCTGGGACTCGATATCGCCGATGGTGCCGCCGATCTCGGTGATGACCACGTCGGCGTTTGTCTTTTTCCCCACGCGGTAGACGAATTCCTTGATTTCATTCGTGATGTGCGGGATCACCTGCACGGTGGAGCCGAGATATTCGCCCCGGCGTTCTTTGTTCAGGACGTTCCAGTAAACCTTGCCGGTGGTCAGGTTGGAGTATTTGTTCAGATCCTCGTCGATGAACCGCTCGTAATGACCGAGATCCAGATCGGTCTCCGCCCCGTCCTCTGTGACGTAGACCTCACCGTGCTGATAGGGGCTCATGGTGCCGGGATCCACGTTGATATAGGGATCCAGCTTCTGGGCCGCGACCTTCAGCCCTCTGGCCTTCAGAAGTCTCCCCAGGGAAGCCGCCGTGATGCCCTTGCCGAGGCCGGAAACGACGCCGCCTGTCACAAAAATGTACTTCGTCATAAATCCTCACTCCTTATTCCCATTCCACCGTTGCCGGAGGCTTCGATGAGATATCGTATACGACTCTGGAGATCCCGGGGATTTCGTTGGTGATCCGGCTGCTTGCCCGCTCCAGCACCTCATAAGGAAGCCGCGACCACTCCGCCGTCATGAAATCATCGGTGGATACCGCACGGAGAGAGACGACGCAGCCGTAGGTCCGTGCGTCTCCCATCACGCCCACAGTGTGCGTGCCGGTCAGCACCGCGAAATACTGATCCGGCCTTTTTTCGATATTCGCCTTCGCAATCTCTTCCCGGAAGACGGCGTCCGCCTCCTGAAGCGTTTTGACCTTTTCTTTTGTGATCTCTCCGATGATCCGCACCGCAAGCCCCGGACCGGGGAAGGGCTGACGCCAGACCAGCTCCCCGGGAAGCCCCAGCATCGTTCCGACGGCGCGGACCTCGTCCTTGAAGAGATCCCGGAGCGGCTCGACGATCTCGTCAAAGGAGACGACGTCCGGAAGACCTCCCACGTTGTGGTGACTCTTGATCACGGCGGAAGCGCCTTTGCCGCTCTCGATCACGTCGGGATAGATCGTCCCCTGCGCAAGCGCGTGGACGTGGCCGAGCTTTCGGGCTTCCTCCTCGAAGACCCGGATGAATTCTTCTCCGATGATCTTCCGCTTTCTCTCCGGCTCGGTGACGCCGGAAAGCTTTTTCAGAAAACGTTCCCCGGCGTTGACCCGGATCAGGTTGACGCCGAAGGTTTCCCGGAAGGTCTTCTCCACGAAATCGCCTTCCCCCTTGCGCAGAAGACCGTGATCCACGAAGACACAGATCAGGTTTTCACCGATCGCACGGTACAAAAGCAGAGCCGCGACCGAAGAATCTACCCCGCCGGAAAGCGCGAGAAGCACCTTTTTCCCGGAAAGCTCCGTCTTGTAGCGTTCGATCAGCTCTCCGGCATGATCGGCGGCGTCCCAATCGCCCTTCAGGCCGCAGATCGCAAAGAGGAAATTTTGTAGGATCTCCTTTCCGAACTCAGTATGCGTCACCTCCGGGTGGAACTGGACGCCGTAGAGCTTCCTTGAGTCGTCTCCCAGAGCGGCGCAGGGGCATTTCCCGGTTGTGGCCAGCACCCGGAATCCCTCCGGCGCCGCGCTGATGAAATCCGTGTGGCTCATGAAGCAGACGCTTTCTTCTCTGACGTCCCGGAACAGAGGGTGTTCTTTCACGAAAAGACGCGTTTTCCCGTATTCGCTGCTGTTCTCAGCCGCGGATACGGTCCCGCCGCAAAGAAACGCGAGAAGCTGGGCACCGTAGCAGATGCCGAGAATGGGGATGCCCAGTTCCAGGATCCCGGGGTCAAAACGGGGGGAAGAAGGGTCGTATACGCTGTTCGGGCCGCCGGTGAGGATGATTCCCCGGTATCCCGCGCCGCCGATCTCGCGGGGAGTGACGCGGTCATAAGACCTGATCTCGGTGTAGACGTGCTCTTCCCGCACTCTGCGGGCGATGAGCTGGTTATACTGACCGCCGAAATCCAGAACGAGAATCTTCTCCATATGCTTCTCCTCTCTAAAGAGCGACGTCCTCGCCCTGTTCCGGGACGCTTTCCAGAAGAGGAGCGAGTTTTTCGAGGAAAGCCTCCACCTGTTCCGGGCAGCGCCCGATATAAAGACTTGGATCCAGAAGCTCCCACAGCTCCCGTTCATCAAGACCGAAGGCTGGCTCTCCCGCAAGCCGCGTGAGCAGATCGCAGTCCTCCCCGTTTTTCATCCGGGCGGTCGCCTCCATAGAGCAGCGGCGGATGATCTCGTGAAGCTTTTGCCGGTCCCCGCCGCGCTTGACCGCTTCCATGAGAAGGTTCTCGGTGGCGATAAAGGGCAGGTATTCCCGCACTGTTCTTTCGATGATCTTTTCATTGACCCGAAGCCCGCTCGTCACGTTCTTCAGGAGCCGCAGGATCGCGTCGGCACACAAAAAGCCCTCCGGCAGGGAGATGCGGCGGTTCGCGGAGTCGTCCAGCGTGCGCTCCAGCCATTGGGTCGAAGCGGTCAAAGGCGCGTTCATGGCGTCGGCCATCAGATAGCGGGCAAGCGAGCAGATCCGCTCGGAGCGCATGGGGTTCCTTTTATAGGCCATGGCGGAGGAACCGATCTGGCTTTCTTCAAAGGGCTCCTCGATCTGGCGATCGTGCTGCAGAAGACGGACGTCGGTCGCCATACGGTACGCGCTCTGCGCAAGGGAGGAGAGGACGTTCAGGATCCGGCTGTCCAGCTTCCGGGGATAGGTCTGGCCGCACACGTCAAAACACGAGGTAAACCCGAAATCCGATGCAAGATTGCGGTTCATCTCGTCGATCTTCCGGACGTCGCCCTCAAAGAGCTCCAGAAAGCTCGCCTCGGTTCCGGTGGTGCCCCGGCAGCCGAGGAATCTGATCTGCCCGAGGGTAAAATCGAGCTCTTCCAGATCGGAGAGGAAATCCGCGATCCAGAGGGCAGCCCGCTTGCCCACGGTAACAAGCTGGGCAGGCTGATAGTGGGTATAGCCCAGAGTCGGGGTGGATCGGTACTCCCGCGCGAATCGGCTGAGATTTGCCAGAACGGCGCAGAGCTCCGCCCGCAGATAGGTCAGAGCATCCCTGTAAAGGATCAGATCCGCGTTGTCGGTGACGTAGCAGCTGGTGGCGCCCAGATGAATGATGCCCTTTGCCGAGGGAGCCGCTTCGCCGAAGGCGTACACGTGAGCCATCACGTCGTGCCGCACCTCTTTTTCGCGGCTATGCACCAGCTCGTAATCGATGTCATCGACGTGCTCGGAAAGCTCCCTGACCTGCGCCTCGGTGATGGGAAGGCCGAGCTTTCTTTCCTCCTCAGCCAGAGCCACCCAGAGCTTCCGCCAGGTCCGGTATCTGGTGTCGGAGGAAAACAGATGCAGCATATACTCTGAGGCGTAGCGGGTGGAAAACGGCGATTCATAGCGGTCGGTCATGCTGTTTCTCCTTTTCGTAAAATGATGCTGTCGCGCTCCGGACCCACCGAGACGGAGGTCACGGGGCATCCGACGGCCTCTTCAAGCATCGTCACATAATTCTGCGCGGCCTCCGGAAGATCCTCAAAGCGCCGGACGCCGGAGATATCGCACCGCCAGCCTTCCCGGTATTCGATCACCGGTTCGGCTTCGGAAAGCGCGGCCGGAAACGGGAACGAATCGGTCTCGCGTCCCTTCAGACGGTAGCGGACACAGACCGG
>CACYBP010000281.1 GCA_902772625.1 Oscillospiraceae bacterium | reverse complement strand
CCCATGTTCCTGGAGGAGCCGTGCCTGCCTGAAAACGTGGATACCCTGGCCCGCATCGCCTCTATGACCAGCGTGCCCATCGCCACCGGAGAGCGCCTGTTCACCAAGTGGGGCTTCCGGGAGGTCCTGGAGAAGCAGGCGGCGGTGGTGGTCCAGCCCGATATCTGCCACTGCGGCGGCATTTTCGAGGCGAGGAAGATCGCCTCCATGGCCGAAACCTACTACGCGAACATCGCCCCGCACAATCCTCTGGGGCCGATCTCGCTGGCCTCCTGCCTGCAGCTGGACGCCTGCACCCACAATTTCATCGTGCAGGAGCATCCCTGGGTGCCCGGCAATCTCCAGCTTGGGGAAGGGTACCTCAAGAACCCCTTCATGGTGGTGGAGGGCTCCATCGCCGTGCCCGAGGGCGAAGGCCTCTGCATCGAGCCCGACGAGGAATTCATCAAATATAATTCCTATCCCGGCGATTGGGACACCCCGCGCCAGTATTTCGAGGACGGCTCCATCGCCCAGTGGTGACCGGTTTCATCTGAAACGGCAAAAAGACGAGCCCCGGCGTCATGCCGGGGCTTTTTGCTGTCTGAAGCAGAGCTGAAAAAGCTTCAGAGGCCGACCGCGGAAAACCCGCGATCCAGAAAGTCCAGCGTTTCGGAAAGAGCCGGGACGTCGAGCCCCTCGGGAAGCATCGCCGGGGCCTCCAGCGTCACGCTGCCCCCGTAGCCGAGGGCGGAAAGCGAACGGAAGAAAAAGGGCCAGTCGATCTGCCCCGCCGGGGGACGGGGAATGGGATAGCGCGCGTTCCAGTCCTTGACCGCGCCCTTGTAGTCGTTGATATGGACGTGGCGCACGTTCTTTTCCCAAAGCTCCCGGTCCGAAAGGGTCCGGGCAAGCTCCCCGTGGAATTCCGAGCAGCGGGTGTCCACCGTAAAGGAGATATCGGGATAGAGAGCGCGGAGGTTTTGCATGTGGGTCAGGGGAGAGCGATTGGAGCAGACGCAGTTTTCCACCAGCAGGAGAAGTCCCTCCTCCTCGGCGCGCTTCTTGAGAAGCCCCACCCGCCGGTAGATCTGATCGGTATAGAGGTCGCTCGGCGGCATGCCCCAGCAATGGGTCACAAGGCCCCGGGCGCCTGCGAGCCGCGCAAGCTCCAGATTTTTCCGGAAAAGCTCCAGCGCGTCCCTTTCCCCGTCGGGCAGCGACAGGAAGTCGCCGATCCTTTTGTCGGCGTGAAGAAGCGGGATCCGGATCCCTGCCTCCCGGTAAAGCGGGAAGAGGGTCGGGGCGGGCTCGTAAAGCTCTTCAAAGATCATCAGCTCGAAGCCCGAGACCCGGAAGGCCTTCGCGGCGTCGAAGAGAAGAGCGGGATTTCTGTGATTGATCCGGCCGGTGAACGCGCCGGTGGAAAGATACAGGGGAAGACGCATGGCGGCGCATCCTTTCTTTTTTTCGTATCTTATCATAGATTCTCAAAAAAGACAAGAAGAGGGGTTGACAGACGGGTTAGCCTGTGCTATCATATGAACGAACAAACATATGAAGGGAGGCTCATATATGAACGCCGCGCCGGTACACGATCACGAAGCGCTGCTTTCGGAGGTGAAGCGCGAGCTTCCCCGGGATGAGCTTTTGAAGGAGCTCGCGGGGCTTTTTTCGATCTTCGCCGATTCCACCCGGGTCAAACTGCTTTACGCCCTGTGGAAATCGGAGATGTGCGTCTGCGCTCTGACCGAGCTTCTGGGCGTTTCCCAGTCGGCGGTATCGCACCAGCTGCGCACCCTGCGCGAAAGCAACCTGGTGAAGACCCGCCGGGAGGGAAAGCTCGTTTATTACGCGCTGGCGGACGAACACGTCCGCATGATCATAGAGATGGGATTCGAGCATCTCACCGAAAGACGCCCGGAGTGACCGCTTCCTGAGAGGCGAGCCTTTCCGGGCAAAAAGTGCCGGAGAAACCGAAATAAAGGAAACTTCCTCTTTTCTCCGGAGAAAAAGGATGGTATAATACGATGGAAGAGGACAAGAAAGACCTCGAAACCGCAAAAGCGGAGGAATCCTCCGCTCACGACCGCGATCACGGGCATGAGCACGGCCACGGTCACGAGCATGAGCATGACCACGAGCATGACCACGACCACGAGCATGAGCATGACCACGACCACGACCACGAGCATGAACACGACCACGACCACGAGCATGAACACGATCACGGTCACGGACATGACCACGGGCACGGGCATGAGCACGGGCATCACCATTCCCACGACCACTCTCACCTTGCGGAGGAAGAAGAGGAGGAAGAGGGAAAGGGCAAATGGATCCTGATCGGGATCGCGTCGGCGCTCTTCATCGCCGCCTTCTTCGTGCCAGAGGGGTACGTGAGGATCGGCATGTTTCTTGCCGCGTGGCTGCTCGCGGGCTTTGACGTGCTGAAGGAAGCCTTTTTCGGGCTGATCCACGGAGAGCTTCTGGACGAAGCCTTCCTGATGGCCGTCGCCGGGATCGGCGCCATCGCCATCGGCGAATTCCCGGAGGCCGCGGCGGTGATGCTTTTCTATCAGATCGGCGAGGGGCTTCAGGATCTGGCGGTGGAAAAGAGCCGCCGGTCCATCGCCTCCATGATGGCGATCCGGCCCGATACGGCCCGGGTTGCAAGGAACGGGGAAGAGATCGAGATCAGGCCGGAGGAGGTCTCGGTGGGCGAGACCGTCGTGGTGAAGCCCGGCGAAAGGATCCCTCTGGACGGGGTGATCCTGGAAGGGACCAGCGACCTGGATCTTTCTGCTCTGACCGGCGAAAACCTGCCGAAGAGCGTCGGCCCCGAAGACGAGGTGCCGGGCGGCGGCGTGGTGCTTTCGGGCCTTCTCCGGATCCGCGTCCAAAAGCCCTACGGCGAAAGCACCGTGGCGCGCATTCTCGACATGGTGGAGCATTCGGCCGAGAAAAAGGCGAAGACCGAGGCCTTTATCACCCGCTTTGCCCGCGTCTACACCCCCGCGGTGGTGGCGGCGGCGGTGCTTCTGGCCGTGATCCCGCCGCTTTTCACAGGCGACTGGCGCACCTGGATCTACCGGGCCCTGACTTTTCTGGTGGTGTCCTGCCCCTGCGCGCTGGTGATCTCGGTGCCTCTGGCCTTTTTCGGCGGTATCGGCGGCGCGGCCCGGGAGGGGATCCTTGTAAAGGGAGCCAATCTTTTCGACCCGCTTTCGAAGATCAGCGCGGCGGTCTTTGACAAGACCGGCACCCTGACCGAAGGAAGCTTCGAGGTGACGGTGGTGCATCCGAAAGAGGTCTCCGCAGACGTGCTTCTGGACGTCGCCGCGGCGGCCGAGAGCTATTCCACCCATCCCATTGCCGAATCCATCATCCGCGCTCACGGCGGGCATATCGACAAGTCCCGCGTCGGCGAGGTCAGGGAGCTTTCGGGGCTGGGCGTGGAGGCCGTGATCGACGGCGTCACCTGCTACGTGGGCAACGCCAAGCTGATGGAGGCGCGGGGCATCGTCTGGAAGGACGATTGCCATCACGCCGAGGGAAGCGTGGTGCACGTGGCGAAGGAAAACGAATATCTGGGTCACGTGGTGATCTCCGACCGCATCAAAGAGAGCGCGAAGGACGCTCTGGCGTCGCTCAGAAAGCTCGGCGTCAGAAAGATCGCCATGCTCACCGGAGACGGCAGAGCCGCGGCAGAAACCGTCGCGAAGACGCTTCAGGTCGACGAGGTCTACGCCGAGCTGATGCCCGATCAGAAGGTGGAAAAGGTCGAAACGCTTCTCGGCAAGGGCGAGACCGTGGCCTTCGCGGGCGACGGCATCAACGACGCCCCGGTGATCATGCGGGCCGACGTGGGATTTGCCATGGGAGCCCTGGGAAGCGACGCCGCGCGCGAGGCGGCCGACGTGGTCCTGACCGACGACGATCCCCGGAAGATCGGCCGCGCGATCCTCGGCGCGCGCCGCACCATGCGCATCGCCCGGGAAAACGTGGCCTTCGCGCTTCTGGTGAAGGCTCTGGTCCTGATCCTCAGCGTGTTCGGGATCACGGGGATGTGGCTCGCAGTGTTTGCCGACGTGGGGGTGGCGCTTTTGTGCGTGCTGAATTCCCTGCGCACCATGAAAATCAAATAACCGCCCGAAGGCCTTCCCCCGCGGCTTCGGAGACGGATGGCATCCCGCGGGGAAAAATCGAGGAATGATCAAGAAAGGGCGACGGTATGAAAACGACACTGAAATTGCTTGCCATTCTGCTGGCTTTCTCGCTGGTCTTTTCGCTCACGCTGTTCCCCGCCGCGGCGGTGGATTTCGGCGATTTTTCGGGCGACAACGACTTCGACTTCGGCGGAGGTTCGGACGATTGGGGAGGCTCGGACGACTGGGGAGGCAGCGACTCTGATTCCGATTCCTCGTTCTTCTCGCTCTTCTTCCTGCTTCCCTGGCCGCTTCAGATCATCATCGTCATCGCCGTCGTCGCCTTCGTGCTCTTCCGCTTCCTGAAAAAGGGAGGCGGCTCCTCGCAGAAGAGCGGCCCGGTCAGGATGCAGCGCGAGGCCCAGCCCGCTTTGCGGGACATGAACGAGTATTATCCCATCGACCCCGATTTCAACGAGGAGGCTTTCCGCGAAAAGCTTTCCAATCTGTACGTGCAGATGCAGAACGGCTGGACCGCCAAGGATATCGAGCCTCTGCGTCCCTACTTCTCCGACAACCTCTATACCCAGATGGAGCGCCAGCTCCAGGCGTATAAGACCGGCCATCGCACCAATTATGTGGAGCGCATCGCGGTCATGAACGTCACTCTCAAGGGCTTCCGGCAGACCCCGGAAAACGATCTGATCACCGCGGTTCTCCAGACCCGTATCGTGGATTACACCCTGGACGACAACACCGGGGCCCTGATCTCCGGCAACCGCACCAGAGAGAAATTCATGACCTACGAATGGGATCTCGTCCGCTCCAAGGGCAAGACCACCTCGGCCACCGCCGGCGTCAAGAAGATTTTCTGCCCGAACTGCGGCGCGCCGCTGGACGTCAACTCCTCCGCACGCTGCGAATACTGCGGCAGCGTGATCCACGCCGACAACTACGATTGGCAGCTGGCCGCCAT
>CACYBP010000280.1 GCA_902772625.1 Oscillospiraceae bacterium | reverse complement strand
CGGTGGATCTGGATTCGCTTGCGAACTCCTCGAATGAAAAGGTGCAGTGGCTTGCCAAGTATTTCAACAGCAAGACCCCCACCAACAAGAACGAATACACCGGCATGTTCAAGGATTACAACGTCATCTTCTTCACCATCGAGGGCTTCTCCTCTTATGGCGTCAGCGAAGAACTGACCCCCACCCTCTATAAGCTGATGAACACCGGCTTCGTCTTCAAAAACTTCTATACGCCGCTCCATTACACCAGCACCTCGGGCGGCGAATGCCAGAACCTTCTGGGCCTCTATCCCAAGGACGGCAACCCCATCACCATGAAGGAAACCGGCGTACAGAAGACCGACTGCTACTTCTCCCTGGCCCAGCAGCTCAAGCGCGAGGGATATCAGGTCATCGGCTTCCACGGCAACGGCAACATGTATGGCCGCCTGGCCTCTCACACCAACCTCGGCTACGACTGGCGTCAGTACGAGCACGGCCTGGAGCTGGAGATGAACAACGCCGGCACCAAGCCGCTCTGGCCCCAGCGCGACAAGTACGTGGTGGAAAAGAGCGTGGATGAGTATATCAACAGTGAAAAACCTTTCCACGTCTACTATATGACCATCAGCGGCCACATGCCCTATTCCTCCAACTACGTGACGCGGCAGTACCGCGACATGGTGGATCCGCTTCCCTACACTGAAAACACCCAGAACTACCTGACCACCATCATCGAGATGGACAAGGCCATGGAATACCTGCTCCAGAGGCTGGAGGAGGCCGGAAAGCTGGACAAGACCCTGATCGTGGCGGCGGCCGATCACGTGCCCTACTTCGACGTGGCCACTCTCGAGGAGCTGGCGGGTGAAAAGTTCGGCGATTCCGCCGATCTGGAATACCTCAAGGAACAGAACATCAACACCGACGTGTACCGCAACATGCTGATCATGTGGTCGGCCAGCATGAAGGAGCCGGTGGTGGTGAACAAGGTCTGCGGACAGGTGGACATTCTCCCGACGGTCTCCAACCTCCTGGGTCTGGAATACGATTCCCGGATGCTCTCGGGCAACGACATCCTCTCCGACAGCGAAGGCCTCGTGATCTTCCATTCCCACAGCTGGATCTCCGACCGCGGCTTCTATGACCGGTACACCCAAAGCTTCAAGCCGGCCGCTGGCGTGAACATGACCGAATCCGAGACCGAGGATTACGTCTCTGCCATGAAAAACCGCGTCGGCAATATCCTGAAATGCACCGAGCTGATCGTTCAGACCGATTTCTACCACAAGGCGCTGAAGAGCTGAGCGAAAAGCAGAAAACGAAAAAAGAAGATCGCCGCCGTTCCCGGCCGGGAACGGCGGCTCTTGTATTCAGGCCTTTTCCGTCCGGCCTTCGTTTTCACAGCCCGGACGTTTTTCGCGCGCATGGCGCGCCTGCAGCGCTAAAAGCTTATAGTAGAAGCGCCTGCAGCTCCTCTGCCGTCTCCTCCGGGCAGTCGGGGAGGAGAGAAAAGGGCGGCTCCGCGGCGGCGGAGGCGCGGAAGGGGAAGAGCTCGATCTTTTCCAGATGCGGATAGGGGGAAAGAAGCCTTCCGAGCTTCGCGGCCGCCTCCCGCGTGTCGCTGATCCCGGGGATCACCGTGTGGCGCGCCCAGATCGCGCACCCCGCGTCCTCGGCGAAGGCCAGAAAGGCCAGCTCCTCCGTAAGCGATCCGCCGGTGAATCTCCGGCAGTCCTCCTCGGTCAGAAAGGGGATCGAGACGATCGCGAGATCGGTCTTCTGAAGCAGGGCGATCAGGTCGGCCTCAGCCCCCTCCGGATAAAAACCGGGGGTCAGGAGGGCGGTGTGGTATTCCCGCTTCCGGAAAAGCGAGAGAAGCCTATGGGCGTATCCGATATCCGCTGCGATCCCGCCGGTCAGGGTGACTCCTCCGCCCCGGCGCAGCGTCGGATCGTCCGGGATCAGAAGATAGGCGGCCTCCTCGGGGGAAAGCGCCCGCCCCGCATCCCCCCGCGCCGCGGGGCCGGGACAGAGAGGACAGAAATACGGGCATCCCGCCAGCGTGAACACCGTGCGGAAGCCCGGCCCGAAGGAGACGGCGTTCCGCTCGATCTTTGCGATCCTTCCCTGCACGGCTGCTTCCTCCCTTCGGCTTTTTCCAGATGATACCACGGGGAAAAGAACCTTGTCAAGGGCAGAGGAGGGGGGAAGCCTGCGGCTTCTGCCGGAACCTCACGCCGCTTTTTTGCCGCAGAAGAGCCTTGAAAGCAGCGCACGCATGCATTTTCCGGGTTTCCATATGACGATCTTCATTTCAGCAGCACATCCCTCCACGTTTTTTGGCGACCAGAAGACAACCGGATGCGGTCAGAAGCAGGCTCAGCACCACCACCGTGGCGTGCGGCGGCAGGAAACAGGACAGAAGCACGCTGACCCCTCCGGTGATCAGGATGACGCCGATCTGCCTTTTGGGCGGATCGCGAAAAAAAGAGACCGGTTTCAATCCACTCCTCCTTTCGAACCCTCTTCCGCGGGACGGAAGAGGTCCTCTTGCTTTCACCATATGCCGAAAAGCTTCCGGAGGCGACAGGATACGCTTTCTTTTTTCGGCGCGCCGGGTGTAAGCTACCGGAAAAAGGAGGGATACCATGAAAAAGATCCTGTCGGCGGTCTTTCTGATCGCCCTGCTCGCCCTTTCGGCGGGATATCTCGTGTCGGCCGACCGGCCGTGCGGGGAAGAAAAGGCGCCGGAAACCGGGAAGAAAAGCTCTGAAAAAGTTTCTGACGGGAAAAACGCCGGGAGCGGGAGCGCGCTTCCGGAGAAGATCCGGCTTATGGAGGAAAACCGGGGGGACGGAGCGGGGAAAAGCGAAGCGGGCGGGGAGGGGGAGACGGAAGAATACGGGTATGCGGGGCTTCTTTCCTCCTATACGATCCTTGTGAACCGGGACCGCCCGGTGCCCGAGGATTACAATCCGGATATCATCACGGTCCCGGGCCGGAACGTGAAGGGGGAGAGAACGGCGGCGGAGGCGCTGCGCGAAATGCTCGCCGCGGGGGAAAAGGAAGGACTCAGGTTCGTGGTCTGCTCAGGCTACCGCACCCGGGAGGAGCAGAGAAAGCTCTATCTGAACCAGATCCAGAGAAGGCTTGAGACCGGGATGACGCAGGCCGAGGCGGTGGCAGAGGCCGGGGCGGTGTCGGCGCTCCCCGGCACCAGCGAGCACGAGACCGGCCTTGCCTTCGATATCGTGGCACTGGCGTACCAGAACCTGGACGAGGGCTACGCCCTCACGGGGGAGGCGGTCTGGCTTCGGGAAAACGCCGCGGGTTTCGGCTTCATCCTCCGGTATCCTCCCGAAAAAAGCGAAATCACCGGCATCACCTACGAGCCCTGGCACTATCGCTACGTGGGG
>CACYBP010000279.1 GCA_902772625.1 Oscillospiraceae bacterium | reverse complement strand
TTCCGACGATCCCAACGAGAACTGGTCCACGGTGGGAAACCTCACCTTCCGCAATATCGAGATCTCCCACGGCGAGGCGTTCGACAGTGATTTCTACCCGAAGCCCCGCCTCCCCGCCAACGGCAACGGCCACGGCGGCAGAGGGTACAAGCTGCATATCCCCATGCCGGAATTCTCCTCCGGCCGGACGCGGGTCATAAGACCCCATCTGGAGGGGCAGATCACGTTCGAAAACGTCTATATCCACTCCTACCGCGACCGGCAGAGCTTTTCCCGGTTCGGCCGGGCGGAGGATCACGACGGAGGGCGGCCCATCCCGGGGCATTTCCTGACCGACCTGGTGACCGACCGGTGGATCCTCTGGGAAGGGGTCAATCCCCGGCTCTGGGAGCTGATCCCCGGGAAAAGCGCCGCGGAGGAGTATTCCCCCCTCCCGGACGAGCGGGAGCAGGCGGAAAGGCTCGCCTTCTGGGAAAAGCGGGTGGTCTTCCGCGTGACCCCGGGCGCCTCCCCGCGGAATGCGGACTGACGGCACAGCATAAAGAAAGAGCGAACGGATAAACCGTTCGCTCTTTTTTCCGGGGCGGGATCGGTCCCCCCGCGGATGGTTTCAGTTATTGCTCAGTGCTTCGGCGTATAACGGCGCTTTCTGCCGATCGCCGCAACGCCGGCCAGTCCGAGAAGAGACGCCGCCGTCGGTCTCAAAGGTCACAGTGTACGGATCCTCTTCCGCATACGCCGTAAGCCCTGAGGGTAAGACTCCTGCCAGCATGACTATGGCCGGAAGCATGGCAAAAAGCCTTCGGAATCTCAAGAAGAAACCTCCTTCGGGATCGCTCCCGGAAAGAGGTTTCTTTCGTCTGTTGATAACCCTTCCGAGGCACAGTTCCCCCTCTGTGGGATTGTTCTCAGAAAACTCTATATGCGTTTTCCTTAATCAGAATAACACACGTGTTTTCAAGTATCAATATAATTAATGGATCCAGCCGTTTATCTCTTGTATATCTAAAGCTTCTATGCGGCTTACCCGTGATCCCTTTTCATGCTCAGGCTGCATGCAAAAATGCGGTTGAGACCTCTCCCAACCGCATCTATGCGTCTTTCGTCACGTCGTCTGGCGACCTGCCGCATCCTGTTTTTGCATATACTATACCGTTTTGAAAGCCTTCTGCTTTGTTTTTGACGGCCTCTGCTGCGGAATCTCGTTTACGCCGTTCACGCTTTCTTTCGCCGCGAGTTTTCAGGCCGCCGGGTCAGGCGAAGGGATCCTCCTCTTCGTCCCGGGGGATCTCGCTTTCGGTCTCCTCCGGCTCGGGAGGGATCACCGGCTCGGCAACCTCGCCGATCCCGCTTTCTTCTTCCGTGTCCTCTTCGGAAGAAGGCCCGCTTTCGCTCTCCGGAGCGGAGGTTTCCCCGGCCCCGGTTTCCTCCGGTTCAGAGCCGCTTTCGCTTTCTCCGGGAAGCTCCGGGGGATCGGAGGAGGTTTCCTCACCGGTCTCCGTATCCCCTTCCCCGGGGAGGCCCGGATCGCTTTCGGTTTCTCCGCCGCTCTCCTCAGGACCGGTCTCTTTCTCGGGCGGCGGGGTCTTCACGTCGCCCAGGAGATACTTCCCCTCGTTGCCCATCACCTTGAAGAGCTCGGGGAAATACACGCTCTCCTCCAGCGACACGGCGTAAGCGCCGGGGGACGCGGTGCGGATCTCCTCCACCGCCTTCTCCACCGAGACCCGCAGGGTGTCCGAAAGCTTGCCCTTTACCGCAAGCAGCGGCAGGGCCGGGATCTTGTTCCCGCCCTCCAGAAGCTTTGTAAGCTCCTCGGGACTGAGGGTCTGGCAGTAGCCGGGTTCGGACAGGTCGTAAGCAAGGTTCCCCGCCGAGGAAACCGTCAGGATCGGCGCGAAGCCGATGCCCTTTTCCTTCTGTCCCGCGGGGTCCACGCCGGTGACCTCGTTCCTCCCTTCGGAAAGGAGGGTGGGCACGTCCAGGAGATACCAGACCGGCTTTTCGCGGATGGCGGCCAGGATCGCCTCGGCAGTCTCGTCCACCTCCTTGCCGCGCTCCTCCGCCGAGTCGTCCACGTAATAGGCGTCGGACAGCTTGCCCGCGTAGGGGAAGGCCGCGTTTTCAAAGAGATATCCGTCGAAATCAAACGAGGCGTATTCGGCGAGAAGCCCCTCGAAATAGTCGTTGAAGACCGCGGAATAGGGGTTGATCCAGGCGTTTCCGTCGGAATCGAGCCACCCTTCCTCCCGCCCGATGGATTTTAATACCGAGGCGGGGTTGTCTTCGGCGAAGGTCGCGTCCGCGTAGACCGAGATCCGGGCGAACACCCGGTATCCCTCGGCGCGCAGCCCCGCGACAAGCGCCTTCACGTCGATATTCTTCCCGTCGGTGTGATCCTTCGCCCCCGCCGCCTCCGAGCGGTAGGAGACGACGCCCGAGGCCGGACGGAGCCGGAGGATCACGGTGTTGACGTTGTAATTCCAGAGCTTTTCGTACCGGTCGCCGAAATCGGCGTCCAGATCGAATTCCATGGCGTAGACCGCCTCGTCCGAGATCATGCCGGGGTAGAACCGTTCTTCCTCCTCCGGCGTGCTTTCGGGCTCCCGGATCTCCAGAGCGGGCACCTGCACGAAATCCATATCCAGAGGAGCGGATGGCTCCTCCCGCTTGGAAAAGTCGAAATAGATGCCCTGATCGGTCAGAACGACGTGGTTTTCCAGGACCATCAGTCCAATAAACAGGGCCACGGCAAAAAGCGCCAGCCCGGCGGCCCAGATCAGGGCGCCCGTGACGCTTTTCTTTTTGGTTTCAAAGGGTCTGTATCGCGTCAAGATCCTTGTCCTTTCGTTTATTTCCCCTCAAAGGCTTCGGCGCACACCTCGTCCAGGGAATACTTCCCCCGGGGCGCGCATTTCGGTTCGATCCATTTGCCGCGGGTGAAGTCGGGCACCGCCACCGGCATGGAGCCCATGTGGCAGGAATCCTCCGACAGGGTGGTAATCGACATCCACGCGGCGGTGTCATAGACCGTGATGGGAGGGGCCTCTTCTTTCATCGCGGCCTCGAAGAAGGCCCGGAGCACCAGATAATCCATGCCGCCGTGCCCCCCGCGCACGCCGTCGTTCATGAATTCTTCCCAGAGAGGATGCTCGTAATCCTTGAAAATGCTCTCCATCGGCTCCCAGGCGTGGGGGTCCCAGCCCTCGGCGCGCACCTTGTCGCGTCCTTCGATCATGCAGGCGTTCTTGTCCTCCGACCAGAGGCCGCGGGTCCCCTGCACAAGGCAGCCGCGGGAATAGGGCCGGGGCAGGCAGTTGTCGTGGGTCAGAACGATGGTCTCCCCGTGGGCGCACTTGATCATGGTGGTCACCACGTCGCCCGCGGCGAAGTCGCGCTTCGCGATCTCGGAATCCTCCCCCATGTGCTCCTTTGCCCAGAGGTTCAGGCCGCGGGATTTGGTCTGCATGGAGGTCAGGGAGACGAAGCGGTTGCCGTTGTTGATCCCCAGCATCTTGGCAAGCGGCCCCAGGGCGTGGGTGGGATAGAGATCGCCCGCGCGGTGGGTGAAGTTGTGGATGCGGTAATGCCGGTTTTCGATGCCGCGGCAGATCTCCTCCCGCAGGTCGTGACTGTAGGCGCCCTTGCAATGGATCAGCTCGCCGAAGACCCCTTCGCGCACCATGCGCAGCACGGCCATCTCCTCCCGGCCGTAGCAGCAGTTCTCCAGCATCATGCAGGGCATCCCGGTCTTTTCCGAGGTGCGCACCAATTCCCAGCAGTCCTCGATCGAAGGCGCGCCGCCCACCTCGGTGGCCGCGTATTTCCCGGCGTTCATCGCGTC
>CACYBP010000278.1 GCA_902772625.1 Oscillospiraceae bacterium | reverse complement strand
TTCGTATCCATTCTTCTTGCCATTCTGGCCTTCGGCTTTCTGGTGGCGGCCCACGAGTTCGGCCACTTCATCGTCGCGAAAGCCTCGGGCGTGCAGGTCAACGAGTATGCCATCGGCATGGGGCCGAAGCTCTTTTCCTTCGTGAAGGGCGAGACACGCTATTCCCTGCGTCTTCTGCCCATCGGCGGCTTCTGCGCCATGGAGGGCGAGGACGAGGAGAGCGACAATCCCCGCGCCTTCACCCGCGCCAAGGGCTGGAAACGCTTTCTGATCCTGATCGCGGGCTCCTCGATGAATCTCCTGCTCGGCTTTCTGATCCTGTTTTTCCTGCTGGTCCCTTCGGAATACACCACCGAGCCGGTGATCTCCTCCCTGGCCGACGAATACGTCGAAACCGGGCTTTCCGGGATCCAGGCCGGCGACCGCCTTCTGAAGATCAACGGCGAGCGGGTCTATCTCACCCGGGACATCGCGGTGCTTCTCGACCGGTACGCGGGCTCTCCCTACGATATCGTCCTGAAAAGAGGAAACGGGACCGTCACCCTCCGGGGCGTTTCTCTGGAGACCCGGGACCTGCATTTTGACGGCGAGGACTTTCACGGCTACGGCATCCGCTATCAGGCGGTGAAATCCTCCTTCTGGGTCAACGCCCGGGACGCCTTTTTCAACGGCGTCGACTACGTGCGTCTGGTCCGGTTCAGCCTGGCCGATCTCTTTTCCGGACGCGCGGGTGTCAAGGACATGTCCGGCCCGGTGGGCATCACCTCGGTGATGACCGAGGTGGTCTCCGCCGCCGATTATCTGAGCTTTTTCAACCTGGTGGCCTTCATCTCCATCAATCTCGGCGTGATGAATCTTCTGCCCCTGCCCGCTCTGGACGGCGGAAGAGTGCTCTTTCTGCTGGTGGGCCTTCTGGTGAAGCTCTTCACCAAGAAGACCATCCCCTACAAATGGGAGGGCTACGTCCACCTCGCGGGGCTCGGGCTCTTTATCATCCTGATCGTTTACGTCACGGTCAACGACATCATAAGGCTGGTGAGCTGATATGTCCAAAAGGATCCTGGTGCGATCCCTTCCCGTGGGAGGCGGAGCGCCGGTCTCGGTGCAGACCATGGCAAACAGCGATCCCCACGATTTCAACGCGTGCCTTTCCCAGCTTCGCGCCTTTGAAGAGGCCGGGGCGGATCTCGCGCGCTTCACGGTCCCTGACAGGGAGGCGGTCCCGGTGATCGCCCGGCTCCGGGAGGCTTCCCGGATCCCTTTGGTGGCCGATATCCATTTCGATTACCGTCTGGCGGTGGAATGCGCCGCGGCGGGCGTGGACAAGATCCGCATCAACCCCGGCAACATCGGCTCCCCCGACCGGGTCAAGGCCGTGGCCGACGCCTGCCGGAGGGCGGGTACACCCATTCGCATCGGCGTCAACTCGGGCTCGCTCCAAAAGGATCTTCTGGAGAAATACGGTTCTCCCACGCCGGAGGCTCTGGTGGAATCGGCCTTACGGCAGGCCGAAATGCTGGAAAGATTCGATTTTTCGGATATCGTGATCTCCATCAAGGCGTCCGGCGCGCCTGAAATGATCCGGGCCTGCCGGATGCTTCACGAAAAGAGCGACTATCCCCTTCACCTCGGCGTCACCGAGGCCGGCGGCGGCGAGGCCGCCCTGGTCAAAAGCGCCGTGGGCATCGGCACCCTCCTTTCCGAAGGGATCGGCGACACGATCCGCGTCTCGCTTTCCGAGGACCCCGTGAAGGAAGTGGCGGCGGGACTTCTGATTCTGAAGGCCCTGAAGCTGCGGGGCGGCGTGGACGTGGTCTCCTGCCCCACCTGCGGACGGACCGAGGTGGACGTGATGGAGATCAGCCGCAGGCTTTCCCTGCGTTACGGCCGGGTCTCCCTCCCGCCCGAAAAGACGGTGAAGGCCGCCGTGATGGGATGCGTGGTCAACGGTCCCGGCGAGGCCAGAGAAGCCGATCTCGGCATCGCCGGCGGAAAGAACCAGTGGCTCTTTTTCCGGAACGGCGTCATCGAAGAAAAGCTCTCGCCCGAAGAAGCCCTTCCCCGCATGATCTTCGAGATCGACCGGCTATTGGAAAGCCGGGGCGTTCATCCTCCCCGGGAGGACGCCGGTCTCTGAATACAATCAAACCAACCGCCTTTTCCGGTCCTCCGGAAAGGGCGGTCTGAGAAAAGGAAAGAATCCGATCCATGGAAAAGATCACAGCCGAAAGAAGGCCTCTGTTTCAGGAGGTTTTTTCCCTCTTCCATCCGCAGGAGAAGGCGTTTCACGACCTGATCGAAGACGCCCGGGTGGAAAAAATGCAGATCTTCCGCGCCTCCCGCAGGCTGTGCGCGTCGGTTTCCTTTGCCCGAAGCCCCGGAGACGAGGCTCTTTCCGCCCTGGAAGGCGCGGTGGCGGCCGCCTACGGCCTTTCTGAAGTCATTCTGGTGGAAAGGCACGGAGAGCTTGGTCCCGAGGACTGCCAAAGAGCCGCCGCCTATCTCAAAAGGCGGCATCCCTCGATCAACGGCTTTTTCAACAACTGTGTCCTCACGCTGGAGGAGGGGCGCGCGGTATTCACCCTGGCCTGCTCCTCCCTGCCTCTCCCCACCGCCGACGCGGAGGGGATTCTCGGCGAGTATTTCACCTACGCGGGATGTGAAACGCTCCGCCCCGAGATCCGCTTTTCTTCTCCGGAAAGCGATCCCGGTTTCGAAAAGGCCCTCAGGGAGCAGATGAAAAAGGAGCTTTCCTCCCTTCCCGCCGCCTCCCCCGCTCAGGTCTCTTCCCCCGCGCCCGCAAGGGATTCGGGAGAAAAAAAGCGCTTTGCCCGCGCGCCGCGCCCCAAGGTCATGCACGAGGGCGAGCTGATCTACGGCAAGCCCTTCGGCGACGCCTTCGTCCCTCTCTCGCGCATCACCGCCGACAGCGAATTCGCGGCGCCCGGCGTCTACACGTCGGTGGCCGGCAAGGTCTTCGCCACCGAGCGCAAGGATTTCCGTAACGGTACCTCCGCCTCCTTCACCTTCGATATCACCGACAAGACCTCCTCCATCCGCTGCAAAAAGCTGATCAATCTGGAAAAAGAGGGCGACCTTCCCGACAAGATCAAGACCGGCAAGGTCCTTTACGTGCGCGGCACGGTCAAATACGACCGGTACGTGGACGATATCGTTCTCGACCCCGTGTCCATCATGATCGGGAAAGAAGAGATCCGGCCCGACAATGCCGAAGTGAAGCGCGTGGAGCTTCACGTACATACCCAGATGTCCCAGATGGACGCGGTCTCCTCCGCCACCGATCTTCTCACCCGGGCCAAATACTGGGATCATCCGGCCATGGCCATCACCGATCACGGCGTGGCCCAGGCCTACCCTGAGGCGGCCAAGGCCGCCAAAAATCTGGATTTCAAGGTCATCTACGGCTGCGAGGGTTATTACGTCAACGATCTGGAGGACGTGATCATCGTCTCCGGGAAGAAGCGCGAGCCCTTCGACGGCTATTTCGTCTGCTTCGATCTGGAAACCACCGGCGTCAACAAGGGCGAGGACGCCATCACCGAGATCGCCGCCTCCCTGGTACACGGCGACACCATCATCGACAATTTCCACACCTACGTCAACCCCGAACGCCCCATTCCCCCCTTCATCACCGAATTGACCGGCATCACCAACGCCATGGTACAGAACGCGCCCAGGGCGCCGGAGGCGGTCAGGGCTTTTCTGGAATTCGCCGGAGACCGGATCGTGGTGGCCCACAACGCCTCGTTTGATACCGGCTTCATCGCCGAGGTCTGCCGGAAGGAGGGCATCCCCTACGAGCCCACCTACGTGGACACCGTGGAGATGGCCCGCTCCCTGATGCCCGACATGGAGCATCACCGCCTCAACAACGTCGCCGAAGCCCTGAAGCTGCCCAAATTCAAGCATCACACCGCCTCGGACGACGCCAAGACCCTGGCCCTGATTCTCATCCGGCTGAAGGCGATGGCCGCCGAGCGGCTTGATTGTCACGACGCGGGCGATCTGGACGCCGCGCTGAACGACCTGCGCCGCCGGGCCGTCGAAGAAAAGGGCGGCTTCGCCAAGAGCCTGCCGGTCCGGCATATTCTGCTTCTGGTCCAGAACAAGACCGGTCTGAAGAATCTCTATAAAATGATCTCGGCCGCGCATCTGGAGCACATGAATTCCCGCAAGCTCCCGATCATCCCCCGCCACGTCCTTAAAAAATACCGCGAGGGGATCCTGGTGGGCTCGGCCTGCAACGCGGGCGAGCTCTATTCCGCCGTGGCCGACGGGAGGAGCTGGAAGGAGCTTGCGAAGATCGCGAAGTTTTACGATTTTCTCGAGATCCAGCCCATCGGCAACAACTACTTTATGGTAAGAAACGGCTCGGTCAAGGACGAAACGGTCCTTCAGGAGCACAACAAGACCATCGTCAAGCTCGGGGATGAGCTGGGGATCCCGGTGGTCGCCACCTGCGACGTGCATTTTCTCGACAAAGAAGACGAGGTCTACCGCCGCATCCTTCAGGCCGGAAAGGGCTTCCAGGACGCCGACGAGCAGGCGCCGCTCTATTTCCGCAACACCGAGGAAATGCTTGCGGAATTCACCTATCTTCCCCCGAAAAAGGCCTTCGAGGTGGTGGTCACCAACACCCGCATGATCGCCGACAGGTGCGAGAAGATCAAGCCTCTGCCCTCCGAGATGTTCGCGCCGGTGATCGAAAATTCGGCCGAGGATCTGCAGCGCATCGTTCTGGAAAAGGCGCACGCCATCTACGGCGAGGAGCTGCCTCCCCAGGTAAAAGCGCGTCTGGACAGGGAGCTCGGGTGCATCATCTCCAATTCCTACGACGTCATGTACATGACCGCCCAGAAGCTGATCAAGGGCTCCAACGACCGGGGATACATCGTGGGTTCCCGGGGATCGGTGGGCTCGTCGGTGGTGGCGTTTTTCGCCGGGATCACCGAGGTCAACTCGCTTCCCGCCCACTATATCTGCCCCAAATGCCACCATTACGATTTCGACACCCCCACCGACGCCATCGGCGCAGACCTTCCGAACAAGAACTGCCCGGTCTGCGGGACGCTTTACAAAAAGGACGGCTTCAACATCCCCTTCGAGACCTTCCTGGGCTTCAACGGCGACAAGGTGCCGGATATCGACCTGAATTTCTCCGGCGAGGATCAGGCCAACGCCCACGCCCAGGTGATCGAGCTTTTCGGCAAGGAAAACGTCTTCCGCGCCGGCACCATCGGCACCATCGCCGAAAAGACCGCCTTCGGCTACGTCAAGAAATACTTTGAGGAAAGGCCGAACCTGCCGAAGCCCTCCAAGGCCGAGGAATACCGGCTCGTCCTGGGCTGCACCGGTGTCAAGCGCACCACCGGTCAGCATCCCGGCGGCATGATCGTGGTGCCCCGTACCAGCGAGATCTACGATTTCTGCGCCATCCAGCATCCCGCCGACGACGTGGAATCCGACACCGTGACCACCCACATCGATTACCACACCATGGAGGCGAACCTCCTGAAATTCGACATTCTCGGACACGATGACCCCACCATGATCCGCATGCTCACCGATCTGACCGGGTTCGACGCGCGGGAGGTCCCTCTGGACGACGCGGATACCCTGAGCCTTTACCGCACCTATGAAAGACTCGGGATCGAGACCGACGACATCATCGGCGAGACAGGCTCCATCGCCATCCCCGAATACGGCACGAAATTCGTCCGGCAGATGCTGGTGGACACCCAGCCCACCACCATCGGGGAGCTGATCCGGATCTCCGGTCTTTCCCACGGCACCGACGTGTGGCTCGGCAACGCCCAGGAGATCATCGCCTCCGGCAAGGCCGACATCACCGGCACCATCTGCTGCCGCGACGATATCATGATCTACCTGATCTCCATGGGGGTGGAGCCCAAGCTTTCCTTCACCATCATGGAAAGCGTGCGCAAGGGCCGCAAGCTCAAACCCGAGTGGATCCCCATTCTGAAGGAACACAACGTGCCCGACTGGTACATCGAATCCTGCCAGAAAATCAAGTACCTCTTCCCCAAGGCGCACGCCGCGGCCTACGTGGTCAACGGCTTCCGCATCGCCTATTACAAAATGCATCACCCGCTGGCCTTCTACGCGGCCTACTTCACCATCCGCGCCGCCGCCCTGGACGCCGAGGCCATGCTTCTCGGCGACGAATACATGGTCAGCTTCATCCACAAGATCGAGGGCGATAAATCGGCCGCCGCCATCGATCAGGAGCTTGCCAAGACCTTCGAGGTCACCCACGAATACTACAAGCGCGGCTTCTCCTTCCTGCCGCCCGATCTGTATCAATCCGAGGCGACGCACTTCACCATCGAGGACGGGAAGCTCCGCTTCCCCTTCGCCGCCATCCACGGGCTCGGCGAATCGGCCGCGAAGAGCATCGTCGCCGCCCGGGCGGAAGGCCCCTTCCTGTCGGTGGACGACGTGATCTCCCGCTCTCACATCTCCCGCACCAACGCCGACCAGCTCAAAAACATGGGCGTGTTCGGCGATCTGCCCGACAGCGATCAGATCTCCTTCTTCGGCCTCTGACGCCGGAGACGGGGTATCCCCGGAAAAAACGCAGAGATCCCCGGGACGGTTTCCGTCCCGGGGATCCTTTTTTGAAAAACGCAATTCCTGCGCCGTCCCGCGATGACCGGGGACGGCGCGCAGGAGGCAGGGCGCCCGCAGGGCGTCCCGAAAAGGCAAGGCTACTCCTTTTCTTCTCCGCCCTTTTCCGCGAGGCGCCGGTCTATGTAGTCCGGGACCTCGTCCCGCGTGATCCCGAGGGCCACGGCCAGCTCGCCGAAGAGAAGATCCTCCGCGCGTTTCATAAACTTCGCGTCCACCGCGCCGAGCTTTTTGTTCTGCGATTCCACGTGCGTCTTCTTGCGGTAGACCGCCTTGGTCAGCTCCACCAGCGCCTTCATGTCGTGGCTTTTCAGAAGCGACTCGTACCATTCGGTCAGCTCCCGCACGCTTTTCCCCCGGATCTCGGCGGCGTTCACGCTCGGGAAGGCGTCGATCAGCTCTTCGGCCTCCTCCCGGCTCATCACCGGGCGCATGAACACCTTGTCGCTTTCGGCGGGCACCTTGACGGTGTAGTTTCCCACGTCAGGGCGCACCGTCATGATGATCCGGCCGTCTTCCTCCGCGACCTCGGTCACCGTGGCGACGCCGCTATGGGCGTAAACGATCTTCTCTCCCACTTTGAACATCATAACCGTTTCCATCACTTTCAGCGGAGCAGTTCAACCTTTCTTTCCTCCGCCAGTATTTTTCTCAAAAATCTGCCGGTGTGGCTTCTCTCCGACGCGGCGCATTCCTCCGGCGTCCCCTCGAAGATCAGCTCGCCGCCCTCGTTTCCGCCCTCCGGGCCGAGATCGACGATATAGTCGGCGGTCTTGATCACGTCGAGATTGTGCTCGATCACGATCACCGTGTTGCCGCCGTCCACAAGCCTTCCCAGAACCTCCAGAAGCACCCGCACGTCGTGGGCGTGAAGGCCGGTGGTGGGCTCGTCCAGGATGTAGCAGGTCCTGCCGGTAGCGGGCTTTAACAGCTCGGACGCGAGCTTCACCCGCTGGGCCTCCCCGCCCGAAAGGGTCAGGGACGACTGCCCGAGCCGCACGTAGCCGAGCCCGACGTCGCACAACGCCTGGAGCTTTCGCCTGAGGCGCGGGACGTTTTCAAAGAATTCCCGGGCCTCCGCCGCGGTCATCTCCAGGACGTCGGCGATGTTTTTTCCCTTGTAATGCACGTCCAGGGTCTCGCGGTTGTACTTCTTCCCCTTGCAGACCTCGCACTCCACGTAAATATCGGGGATAAAGTGCATCTCGATCCTGACCACGCCGTCGCCGCCGCAGGCCTCGCACCGGCCGCCGCGCACGTTGAAGGAGAACCGGCCCGGGCCGTAAGCCCGCGCTTTCGCGTCGGG
>CACYBP010000277.1 GCA_902772625.1 Oscillospiraceae bacterium | reverse complement strand
TTCTATCCCGAAGAGCTTTTCGCCGGGATGGAGGGGATCCGGGTCAATCTGCCCTCCGAGATCCGGAGAGGCGGAAAATGGGAGGAGCTTTCTCCGGAGGAGATCGGAGAATGGGTACGCGCCGCCGGCGCCTCCTTCGGCGAGGGAGAAGGCCAGCCCGCGGGCGTCTGGAACGCCATCGTCGGACGGCTCAACGGCTGAAAAACCGGAAAATTATACCACGGGGCTCTTTACAAAGCCCCGGAGCCGTGATAGAATAAGCGGCGAAAAGAAAGGGCCCATCCCGGAAAGGAGCAGGCGTATGATCCGTTACATGAATATCCCCGAACAGCGGAGTCAGAAAAGGCAGCAGAGCTTGGATAACGAGCTGTGCGTTCTTTCGGCGTGCTCCCGGGAGGATAGGGGAAGAATGTCAGGGAGGAGCCGGGCCTGAGCCCGGCGTCCCTTCGGCCGCCCGCCTCCGGAAAGGAGACGGGCGGTTTTTTAGTTCTTTCGGAAAGGAGTTGAAAACGTGTTTATCATCGAAGGAAAGGTCAACCGGGCGGTGTGCTACGCCTCCGTTGCGGAGGAAAGCGCCGTCGAACAGATCAGAAGGATCTGCGATCAGGAATTTACCCGCGGCAGCGTGATCCGCGTCATGCCCGACGTCCACGCCGGAAAGGGATGCACCATCGGCACCACCATGACGGTCACCGACAAGGTCGTGCCGAATCTGGTGGGAGTGGATATCGGCTGCGGCATGTTTACCGTCTCGCTGGGAAAGGGAGAGATCGATCTTCAGCGCGTGGATGAGGCGGCGCATTTCATCCCCTCGGGCATGGCGGTCTGGGAGGGAAGAAGAGAAAAATTCGATCTTACCGGTCTTCGCGCCTACCGGATGCTGAAGGATGCGCGCCGTCTGGAGCGAAGCCTCGGCACCCTCGGCGGCGGCAATCACTTCATCGAGGTGGACCGGGGACAGGACGGCGAACAGTATCTCGTGATCCATTCGGGTTCCCGCAATCTCGGCAAGCAGGTGGCGGAGTACTATCAGGCTCTGGCCGTCGACCTCAGCCGCGGGCGGGAGGAGCTTTTCCGGAAAAAGGAGGAGCTGATCGCCTCTTACAAGGCGGCCGGGAGAAGAAAGGAGATCGAGGGGGCGCTCCGGGAGCTGATCCGGAACTTCCGCGACCGGGAGTCCGCCGTGCCCGAGGATCTGGCCTTTCTCTACGGACGGTATCTGGAGGACTATCTCCACGACGTGGAGATCTGCCAGCGCTTCGCCCGGCGGAACCGGGAGCTTATGGCGGAGATCCTGACCGAAAGGGCCGGGCTCGTGCCGGGAGACGCCTTCCACACGGTCCATAACTACATCGACACCGCGGAGGAGATCCTCCGCAAGGGGGCCGTCGCCGCCCACGCGGGCGAAAAGCTCCTGATCCCGGTCAACATGCGGGACGGCAGCATCCTGGCCGTCGGCCGGGGAAACCCCGACTGGAACCAGTCGGCGCCTCACGGCGCGGGAAGGCTGCTTTCCCGCTCCGCCGCCCGGGACGCCCTCAGCCTTGAGGAGTACCGGAAGGCGATGGAGGGGATCTACACCACCTCGGTGAACGAGGACACCCTGGACGAAGCGCCGATGGCGTATAAATCCCTGGACGATATCATCGGCGACGTCCGGGAGAGCGTGGATATTCTGGAGATCCTGAAGCCGATCTACAATTTCAAGGCGGGCTGATCCGGGTTTCTTCCCGGCTCTCCGCCGGGAAGAAAGGAGACAACATGCGTATCTGTCCTGTTATCGATCTGGAGGCCACCGGGCGGAACATCGCCCGCCTTCGCAGGAAGGCGGGGCTTTCGGTCCGGGAGCTTCAGGAGGTTTTCGGCTTTTCCACGCCGCAGGCGATCTATAAGTGGCAGCGCGGGAACGCGCTTCCCACCGTGGACAATCTCGTGATCCTTGCGTCGGCGCTCGGTGTTCCGGTGGACGCGCTTCTGGTGGTCGACCGGGGCTGAGGACGGCGGGAGGCTTTCGGCATAACGGCTCCTCTTTTCGCATATGGTGGAGGGAACCCCATAAGCGAGGAGGAGCCGGAGGATGTCGGTTTCGGTCAAAAACAAGTTTTTCACCCTGGCGCTGGTGCTTCTGGTGGCGGTCTTCGCCGTGATCAGCGCCGCCCTCGACCGGCACGCGGCCGGGGAAGCGGCGGCGGATCCCGATCTGCCGGTCTATTCGGTCCGGCTTCCCGAGGGGGAAAAGAAGGTCGCCCTGACCTTCGACGCCGCCTGGGGAAACGAGGACACCGGCGACCTGATCGCGATCCTTGACCGGTACGGGGTCAAGGCCACTTTTTTCGTCATCGGGAAATGGGCTGAAAAATACCCGGAATCGGTCAGGGCGCTTGCCGACGCGGGGCACGACGTGATGAACCACTCCTGGGATCATCCGCACTTCACCGCCCTTTCAGGGCCGGAGATGGTGAAAAACGCCGACCGCGCCTCCGACGTGGTCTCCGATCTCACCGGCGTGCGCCCCACGCTCTTCCGCGCCCCCTACGGGGACTATAACGGAGAGGTGATCCGCACCATGCGCGCCGCGGGATATCAGGTGATCCAATGGGACGTGGACAGTCTCGACTGGAAGGATCTTTCGGCCGGGGAGATCACCGAACGCGTCCTGTCCCGGGTGAAAAGCGGGTCGATCGTCCTGTTCCACAACGCGGCGAAGCACACGCCGGAGGCCCTTCCGGGTATCATCGAGGCCCTCCTGAAGGAGGGGTACGACCTGGTGAAGGTCAAGGATATGATCTGGAAATCGGGATACGCCATAGATCACGAGGGGCGGCAGTACCTTCTGGAGGCGGCGTAAAAGACAAAAAACCGCGGCGTTCCGGCACGGAACGCCGCGGTTTTGCGATGCTTTGAGAAAAAGGCGCGTCAGGCGAAAAGCGTGCAGCCGCTTTTTTTGAATTCCCCGATCTTCTTCCGGATCAGGTCCTCCTCCACCCCGAAGCGGGAGGCGAGGCAGGGGACGCAGAAAAAGGATTTCGCGCCGCGGTTGACAAGCTTTTTCGTCGCGCCGA
>CACYBP010000276.1 GCA_902772625.1 Oscillospiraceae bacterium | reverse complement strand
CCTTCCGGAGCACCGCCGGATAGGGTTCCCCCTTCGCGGAGGGGGTGTAGCGGTGGGAGGTGAAATTCTCCTTCTCCCGCTTGAAATAGGGGGCGCGGGCGGAAAGGACCGTTTCCGCGTCCAGCGGCTCCAGAGCCTCTCCCTGCATGTATACGACGTATTCGTTCCCCGGCTCCAGCCCTTCGGCAAGCTTTCCCTCCGCCACCAGGAAATCGGGGTACATCTCCCGCGGTCCGGAAGACCGCGCGCCGAAGGAGGCGGGATACTCTCCCTTTTCGTTCATGCCGCCTTTGGCCGCGACGATCACCTTCCCGCCCTTCGAGACGAAGGCGTCGAGCTTCTTCTGGAATTCCTCCGAAACGACCAGATCGTCCGGGAGGATCGCGAGCTTATACCCCTCAAGCTCCATTCCCGGGTCGATGACGTCGAACTGAAGCGCGAGCTCCTCAAGCATCTGGACCGCGCCCATGATGCTTTCGGGGATCTGCCCCTCGTAGGCGGGCGACTCGGGCGTGACGACGCAGGCCTCGGTCACCGGAATTGAGGGACGCGCCCAGGCTTCCCGCTCGGCGAAGGCCTTGTACACCTTCCCGATCAGGCGGTAGGTCGCGGGGTTCAGTGTCCCGTTCGGCTCCAGCTGGTCGCCGATGGAGGAGGCGAAGCCGAAGGAGAGCATCCGGAAGCATTCGAATTCCAGCGCCGCGAGGTTTTTCAGGCTGTGGAAATCGCCCCACTCGGTGTGGAACTTGCCGGTCATGCCCATAGAGTCCTTTCCGAGCTTGCGCGCGTAGCGGGCGGTCACGGGGAAATGCAGATAGCCCCAGGATCCGGAGGGCAGGCTTTCCAGCTCGAAGTGGGAATACTCCCCGGCGCTCGCCTTCGTGCAGGGGCCGACGTGCCCCGCGTTATAGAAGATCGTACAGTTCCGGTTATACCGCCGGACCAATGCGGTCATGTCCTTCTTGAAGCGGTCGATGACAAGCTTCGCGAAATCCCGGACCGCCCCGTCGTCTCCGGCGTCGATACCGCGTTTTTTCATCTCGGCGCGGCAGGCGGCGCACCAGCAGGGACGGATCCCGACGATATCGAAGAAGAAGCCGTCCAGCTCGTTCCCAAGCGTTTCGCAGAGCTCGACGACCAGCTCCTTCAGGAAATCCCAATATCCCGTGTTGACACACAGCGACTGGTAAAAGCCCGGCTCGGTGAAGGGGCCGCCCTCATGGGAGCCGTCCTTTTTGCGGATCAGCCATTCCGGGTGCGTGACGGCGTTCTGATAATCCCATTGGACCGTCACGTAAACCGGCGCCCGGATCCCCTCCCGGTGCAGGGCGAGGATCTGATCCAGAAGGAGATTCCTGTACGCAAGGTTCGGATGCACAAGCTCCGGGAATTTCTTCGAGGGGTAGTAAAGCCATCCGTGATGCCCCCGGGCGAAAACCGTCATGGAGCTGACGTTTGCCTCCTTTGCGGTCCTCGCGAAGGACTCGGGATCGAAGGTCGAGCCGATCCCGGGGATCTTTTCCGACGTGTGAAAGTCCAGATGGACCTGCCGGGGTGAAAGCATGATCATGATCTTATCCTCCGTTGCTTTTTTGTGGCTGCCGTGTACGCAGCCCCCTGCTTTCCTCTTTTTGCCGTTGAAACCTCCGGGGCTCCGCTTTTCAGATCCTGATCCATTCCTTCTGCGCCTCGAAGAGCTTGTCGACCATCTCCCGGATCTCGGCAAGGGAGCACATGGTCGCCGTGAGCGGATCGAAGTAGCAGGCCTGGTAGATCTTGTCCCGGTCTCCCGTGAGAGCGCCTTCCACCGCAAGCTCCTCGCAGCGGGCGCTGACGTTGTTGAGAAGGGCCAGCTGCGCCGGGAGAGGCCCGACGTGGATGGGCTCCAGGCCTTTCCTGCTGGCAAGCACCGGCACCTCCACGCAGCATCCCTCCGGAAGGTTGTCGATAAGGCCGAAATTCCGCACGTTGCCGTTGAATTCAAAGGGCGCTCCGTCGCCGAAGACGGCGTTGAAGATAGAGGCGGCATATTCGCTGCCGCGGGCGAGATCCACCGGCTTTTTCATAAACTCGCCGAACTCCGCTTTGCGGCGGGTGACGTGGCTCTCCTCGCCCGGTACGTGTTCACGGGCGTTCCACTGATCCAACCGGTCGAGTCCCGGATTCCATCCGGTGCCGTGGGTGCAGTATTTTTCAAGCAGGTCGGGCCTCTTCCGGAACCACCAGACGTATTCGCTGTTGTGGCCGGAGGATTCGGTGACGTAGTATCCCAGATGGAGGAACATTTCGTTGCGCACCTGCTCCTCGTTGTAGATCTCGGGGCGCTCGGTGATCGCCTTGCGGATCAGGGGGATGGCGTCCTTCCCGTTCCAGTCGAAGCGGATATAATGCGCCTGATGATTGATGCCGGCCGCGGTGTAGGTGATCTCATCCATCGGCGCGCCGATCCAGCGGGCAAGCATCGCCGCGGTCCCCTGCACGCTGTGACAGAGGCCGCTGGTCCTGACGCCCGAGACCTCCTGCAGCGCGCGGCAGACCATGGCCATCGGATTGGTGTAGTTGAGGAAGATCGCGTCCGGACAGTATTTCTCAATGTCCTTCACGATGTCGATAAGCTCCGGGATCACCCTGAGGAAGCGGAACACCGCGGAGGGTCCCCGGGTGTCCCCGATATTGATGGAGATCCCGTACTCCTTGGGGATGATAAGCTCGTTCAGCTCGGCCCTGTCGTTTCCCACGCGGATCGTCGTCACGACGCCGTCGGCGCCGGGAAGCACCTCGCGCCGGTCGGTGGACGTCTGGATCTCAGCCGGATACCCTCCGGCCTCGATGATGCGCTTCACGCATCTTCCGGCGTCCTCCAGAGCCTCCGGATCGATGTCGACCAGTCCGATCACGGCATCCTGAAAGGCGGGAAAGGTCAGAAGATCCCGCACCAGGTTTCTTGTGAAGGTCACGCTGCCCGCTCCGATGAATACGATCTTTTTCTTCATAGAGTATTTCCTCCCTCTTCCGCCGCCGGGCATGGTTTCCCCCGCGGCTTTCTTTCGTGTCCCGGGTTTCTTCCGGGTCTTTTTTCGCCGTGTGCAAAGCTCTTCATCGCCCCTTCGTGCAGAGGCCGGGGGAGCTTTTTCTCATTATAGCAGAGAACAGTGCGTTTGGCAATTTGAAGTATCCGGCGTCATTCGTTTTCTTTTTTCCGGGGGAAAGCGCTTCCCGCTCACAGCCGGAAGAGGTTTTGCAATTTTCCGGAAGTTATGGTATAGTATTCCCGGGAAAGATCGGGCATAAAGGGCAGGGGTTTTTCCCCCGCCGCGAAGGCGCCCCGGTACGGTCCGATACGTAAAAACAACGGGCAAAGACGGCAGATCCGCCGAAAGCCGCCCTGTCACGGAAGGGGAAAAGCGAATGATTTCGCTCCTGCTCTCATTATCTGTCCTGATCGCCGGTTATTTCGTATACAGCCGTATCACCGAAAAGATCTTCGGGCCGGACGGCCGCGAGACCCCCGCCATCGCCGTGAACGACGGGGT
>CACYBP010000275.1 GCA_902772625.1 Oscillospiraceae bacterium | reverse complement strand
GATCTTTGACGACGGCGTTCTCCGCGTGACGGCGATCCCCACCGATCATATCGCCCGCGTGCCCGGAACGCCGCCCATCACCTTCGCATTTCTTATGGAAGCGGAGGGGAAGCGGGTGCTTTTCTCCGGAGATCTCCGGGGGGATTTCAGCGATTTTCCCGGGGAGACCGGAGCCGACGTTCTGGTGTGCGAGGCCACGCACTATAAGCCCGAAGCCGCCGCGCCGGTGTTCCGCGAGAAGGCCTATAAGCGCCTGATCTTCAATCACGTGCACGATCCCTGGCACGGGGAAGAGGGAGAAAGAAAGCTCCTTTCGTATTACGCGGAGCTTCCGTATCCTGTGGAGATCGCCCACGACCTGGAGGAATTCGATCTCTGAAAGACGATCCGCCGCCCCCTGTTTGACCTGCCCTGCCGGAGAAGCATATACTGTCCTTGAAAGACGGCGAAGGCTTCTCCGGCTCATTTTGTCCGGAAATAACCGCCTTCCGCCCATTGGCATATGGAAATGATCTTGATCGCTTCGCTCTCACCGACCTATGCGGAAAAAACGGTGAGGCTTTTAAATAACAACGGCGTCCGGGCGCGAAGGGTCGCCCTTCCCCGGGAGCTGGCGGAGGGCGGCTGCACGGCAGGAGTCCTTGCGGAGGGGGTGGGCCGGAGGGAGATCCTCGGTCTGCTCCAAAGCCGCCGCGTCCCCTTCCGGAAGATCATCCCCCTGGGGAAGGAGGGGATCGGGTGATCTATTTCGACAACGCCTCCACCAGCTTTCCCAAGCCCCTGAAGGTGCGCCGCGCGGTGGAAGACGCCCTGGCCTCGGCTTCCAGCCACGCCCGGGGCGTGGGAGCGGAAGCGCTCCGGGCGGAGGATCTCCTTTACGAGCTGCGGGAGGAGGCGTCGCGCTTTTTCGGCGCGGACGGGCCGGAAGGGGTGATCCTGACCCAGAACGCCACCCACGCCCTGAATATCGCGATCCGCGGCGCGCTTTCCCGGGGCGGGACGGCGCTGGTCTCGGGATACGAGCACAACGCGGTGATGCGGCCCCTCTACGCGCTCCGGAAGGAGCGGGGAACCGGGATCCTTCTGGCGCGGTCTCCGCTTTTTGACGACGGCGCTTTTCTCGCCTCCTGGGAGAGAGGGCTTCTGTCCCGGCCGACTCTGGCCGTTCTGACCGCGGTCTCCAACGTTTTCGGGTGGATCCTTCCCTGGAAGGAGGCGGCGCGGATGGCGGGAGAGCGGGGGATCCCCTTCCTTCTGGACGCCTCCCAGGCGGCGGGGCATCTGGAGGTGCGCTTTTCTCCCGGCGTCACCTTTCTGGCGACCGCCGGGCACAAGGGGCTTTGGGGACCGGCGGGGACCGGGCTTCTCCTGCTCCGGCCGGGGGTGGATCTGCCGCCCCTGCTCACCGGGGGCACCGGGCACGATTCGGCCTCCCGTTTCATGCCTCCCTTCCCGCCCGAAAGACACGAGGCCGGCACCCAGAATCTCCCCGGCGCAGCGGGACTTCTGGCGGGGATCCGGGAGGTGGAAAGCCTTTCGCTTCCCGCCGTCGCCGCGCATGAAAAGGCGCTTCTCACCCTGGCCCGGGAGGGGATAGGCGAGATCGGGGGGATCCGGAGCTTTTTTGCCCGGGACGGAGAAAGACAGAGCGGCCTCTTTTCCTTTCTCTTTCCCTTTGAACCGCCGGAGAAGACCGCCCGCGCTCTTTCCGAAGCGGGGTTTGCGGTGCGGGCGGGACTTCACTGCGCGCCTGACGCCCACGAAAGCGCGAAAAATCCCGAGGGCAGCGTCCGGGTCAGCTTCTCCTGCAGGAACCGTCCGGAGGAGGTTTCGGAGCTTCTTTCCTTTCTCCGGCAAAGAGCGAAAGAGCGGGGAGAGAATCGATAAAAGTGATTTGCAATCAGAGGGCAAATGTGGTAAAATAACCGGGTAAGGGTTTTTCCCTTTTTTGAAGCCAAAGAGAAAGGAGACGGGACGTTGGCCGATATCAAAACTGTCTTTTACAATACCATCGGGCTGATGCAGTGGAGCGACATCATCGATATCCTTCTGATGACCTTCGTGCTTTACTACGTCTTCACGCTTTTGAAGGATACCAGCGCCGGGCAGGTGGTGAAGGCCATCATCATCATTCTGCTCATCACGCAGGTGACCTCCTGGCTGAAGCTTTACGTCACCAACTACGTGTTCTCCACCGTGATCCAGATCGGCGCCATCGCGCTGGTGGTGGTGTTCCAGCCGGAGCTGCGCAAGTTCCTGACCAGACTCGGAAGCTCCCGGGCCAAAGAGCTTTTCGCCATCGACCGGGAAAGCGGAAGCAACCGGTTTGAATCCTATATCGCCGTCATCCTGAAGGCCACCTACGATCTGGCCGCCACCCGCACCGGCGCCCTGATCGTGTTCGAACGCTCCACCAACCTCGGCGAGATCTCCGCCACCGGCACCCAGGTGGACGCGGAGCTTTCCATCGAGATGCTGAAAAACATCTTCTATCCGAAGGCGCCTCTGCACGACGGAGCCGCCATCATCCGGGATTTCCGGATCCACGCCGCGGGCTGCGTTCTGCCCCTTTCCAAAAACAACGCGCTGAGCAAGGATCTCGGCACCCGCCACAAGGCCGGCGTCGGCATCAGCGAAGAAAGCGACGCCGTGGTCATCATCGTGTCGGAGGAGACCGGCGCGGTGTCCTGCGCCGTGGGCGGCATGCTGAAGCGCCATCTGGCGAAGGAGACCCTGGAAAAGCTTCTGATCAACGAGCTTGCGCCGCGGACCGAGCTGAAAAAGGCGGTCTCCATCTTCTCCCGCAAGCGCAAAAAAGCCGCGAAGGAGGGAGATCTCTGATGCCGAAAAGAAGACTCCGTTTCAATCTGCTTTATCTGATCCTTTCCTTCGCCCTGGCGATCTTTCTGTGGTTTTACGTCATGGGGATCCAGGATCCCACCATCAGCGAGACCTTCTACGGCGTCAGCGTCAACGTGGTGGGGGAAGAGACCCTCTATCAGACCAACGGCTTCACCGTGATGAACAATGTCGAATCCAGCACCGTCAACGTCCGGCTTTCGGGCAAGCGGAGCGTGATCCTCAAGGTCAATCCGGAGGATATCTACGTGGAGGCCGATCTTTCCCGCATCACCAAGGCCGGCACCACCTCGCTGAACTGCTCTGTGGTGCCTCCGGACAGCACGCTCACCGTGGAAAATCTTTCCAACGTGCGCGTGCAGGTGGACGTGGACGCTCTGATCACCGCGTCGATCCCGGTCAAGCTGGATTACGTGACCGATCTCACCGAAAACGAGATCCTGGGCACCACCTCGGTCTCGCCTGAGGTCATCCGGGTGCAGGGCGCCGAAAGCGAGCTTTCGGGCATCAGCTACGCCCTGGTATCTCCCGAAGAAACCATCACCGCCTCGTATTACGAGGATCTGCCCTTTACCTTCGTGGATTCTTCCTGGAATCCCGTGGAGACCTCCTACACCACCGCCAACGACAGCCGCGTGAAGGTGTCGATCCCGGTGCTGGAAAAGAAGACGCTGCCTCTTGAGGTGCATATCGCCGAGGGCGGCGGACTGCTCCGGGACAACGTGGACGTGGAGATCTCGCCGAGCCGCATCACCATCGCCGGGGAAAAATCGGTGGTGGAGGGCATGAACGCCCTGGTATTGAAGGACGTGGATCTCTCCACCGTCACCAAGAGCTCCAGCTCCACCGAGGATATCCTTCTGGACGAGGGTCTGGTGAATATTTCGGGGGTCAATACCGCCACGGTGAAGATCACCCTGCAGAACGCCTCGGAAAAGACCATGATCGTCCCGGCCAGCCAGATCTCCATCATCAACGCGCCGCAGGGCTTTGACGTGACGGTGCTGGAAAGCGATATCCAGCTGGTGATCTGGGGCGGCAACTCGGTGATCTCGGTGGTGAAGAACACCAACGTGAATTTCGTCGTCGACCTCACCGGCGTCTCAGATTCGGGTGAATACAGCCTTGCCCTGCAGGTAAGCTTCCGCGATCTGACCACCTCTCCGAAGGTGGTGGGCACCTATAAAGTCACGGTCGATCTGAAACCCACTCCGACAGAGGAAGAATAGCATGCTTCTGGTAAGCGGGATCGAACTCCCCATCGAAGAAAGTGAAGAAACAGCCGTTGCCGCAGCGCTTGCGCGCTGCGGCTTGTTCCGGTCCGGGGAGATCACGGCGCGTATCTATAAGCGCGCGGTGGATGCGCGCAGGAAAAACCTGCGCTTTTCCTACACGGTGTCGATCGAGACGCCGGGGGAGGAAAAACTCTTCCGCCGCCTCGCGGGAAAGGGCGTGACGCTCCGGCGCACCGCCCGCTATATCCCGGAGGAGAGGTTCGGGAAGCCCGGAAAAGAGCGGCCGGTGATCGTGGGCTTCGGCCCGGCGGGGGCTTTTGCGGCCCTGCTGCTGGCGGAACAGGGCTTTCGCCCCGTCGTGCTGGAGCGGGGCGGCGACGGGGAGGAGAGACGGGCGGCCGTGAAACGCTTTCAGGAAACGCACCGTCTCGATCCCGAAACGAATATCCAGTTCGGCGAGGGCGGCGCCGGGACCTTCTCGGACGGAAAGCTTTTCACCCGCATCGGAGACGAGCGGTGCGATTACGTGCTCTCCCGGATCGAGGAGTTTTCGGGGATCCCGGGGCTTTCGTCACTGGCGCACCCCCACGTGGGCACCGACAAGCTCTATCTTCTGATGAAGGCCATCCGGGAAAGAATCCTCTCCCTCGGGGGAGAGGTGCGCTTTCACGAGAAGCTCCTGGACCTCCGGATCGAAAACGGGCGGCTCAGGGCGGCCGTCACCGATAAAGATCTGATCCCTTGCGAAAAACTGATTCTGGCCGCGGGACACAGCGCCCGGGACACGCTGGCCGCCCTGGAAAAGAAGCTTGCCATGGAGCCGAAGGGCTTTGCCATGGGGCTTCGCGTCGAGCACAAAAGACGGGATATCGACGAGGCGATGTACGGCGATTACGCGGGGCATCCCCTTCTGGGAAGCGCCGAGTACCGTCTGGTATCAAAGACTTATAACGCCTTCACCTTCTGCATGTGCCCCGGCGGCACCGTGGTGGCCGCCGCGAGCGAGAAAGGCGGGGTGGTCACCAACGGCATGAGCGAATACCGGCGGGACGGGGAAAATTCCAATTCAGCCCTGGTGGTTCCGGTGAGATACACGGGAAGCGATCCACTGGGCGGGATCGCCTGGCAGAGGGAGCTGGAAAAGGCCTGCTTTCTCGCGGGCGGAGAGGATTACGCCGCGCCGGTACAGACCCTCGGAGACCTTCTGGAGGGGAGAAGGACGCTTTCCCCCGGAAGGATCAAGCCCACTTATCCTCTGGGGGTGCGCGGCGCGGATTTCCGCACGATCCTCGACCGGGCCACGGTGGACGCGATCCTCGGCGCCATGGGCGAATTCGGAAGGCGCGTCAAGGGCTTTGACAGCCCCGACGCCCTTTTCACCGGGGCCGAGACCCGCACCTCCAGCCCGGTGCGCATCACGAGAAACGAGAACCTGGAGGCGGTGAACGCCGCGGGCGTCTTCCCGGCCGGGGAGGGCGCGGGATACGCCGGAGGCATCCTCAGCGCGGCGGTGGACGGCATCAAGGCGGCGGAAAGGAGCTCCTTATGACGCTGGAAGGCTTTGTGGAAAAGATCGACGGAGGCCTGGCGGAGATCTGCCTGGCCGATGAAAACTGCGGATCGGGCTGTGAGGCCTGCGCCGGCTGCTCGCGCAAAAGCGCCCGCAGGACAATCTCGGCAGAAAACGACGCCGGGGCGCATATCGG
>CACYBP010000274.1 GCA_902772625.1 Oscillospiraceae bacterium | reverse complement strand
TGGGAAACGGCAGCATCGGCGCCATGGTGTACGGCGGGATCCGGGAGGAGAAGATCTCCCTGAACCACGACACCCTCTGGAGCGGGCGGCCCGGCCTTGAAAACGGCTTCCCGGGGAGAAACGATTATTCCGCCCCGCGGGAGGAGATCTTCAAAAAGGCGAGAGAGCTTTCTCTTGCCGGGAAAAACGAGGAAGCCCAGGCGCTTCTGGAGGAAAAGTTCCAGGGCGAGGATTCCGAGGCGTATCTCCCTCTCGGGGATCTTTCGATCCGCTTTGCGGGGGAGGGCGGGATCACCGCTTACCGGCGCACCCTCGATCTTTCGCGCGCGGTGGCCGAAACGAGCTTCCGGGAGGACGGGAAGGAAAAACGGCGGCGGGCGTTCGTCTCTTTCCCCGCGCGGGCCTTCGTGATGATCCTTGAAAGCGAAAAGGAGGAGGATTTTGTCCTTTCGCTCTCCTCGCCCCTCCGGAGCGGGACGAGAAAAGAAGGGGAGATTCTCTTCCTGGAAGGAGAAGCGCCGTCGTTTTTTGACCGGAGGAACGCCGAACAGGCCCACTGGTATCTTCCCGAGGAGGAAAACCGCGGGATGAGCTTTGCCGCGGGAGTGTCGGTGATCACCGACGGAAAGGTCTCGCTTACCGGGGATTCGCTCTCGGTCGCGGGGGCGAAGAAGAGCGTGATCCTGCTTGCGGCCGGGACGAGCTTCCGGGATTTCCGGACCCATCCCCATCTTCACGGAAAGGATCCCCTCCCGGAGATCCGGAAAGCGCTTGGGGACGCCGCGCAGAAAACGCCGGAGGAGCTTCTCGCCGCGCACGAGGCCGATCACCGTTCTTTTTACGACCGGGTCACTCTGGATCTCGGGAGCGACGGAAAGGAATCTCTTCCCACCGACCGGCGTCTGGAGGCCTTCCTTCACGACAAAAAGGACCGCGGGCTTTATACGCTCATCTTCAATTTCGGCCGGTATCTCCTGATCGCGGGCTCCCGGGCGGGCAGCGAGCCTTTGAACCTGCAGGGGATCTGGAACGACCGGCCGGTTCCGCCCTGGAACGCCAATTACACCACCAACATCAACACCGAAATGAACTACTGGCCGGCTCTGCCCGTCGGTCTTTTTGAGATGACCGAGCCTCTGACCCGCATGGTCCGGGAGCTGCGGGAGACCGGACGGCGCGCGGCGAAGCAGTATTACGCCGCCCCGGGCTTCACCGTGCATCACAATTCGGATATCTGGCGTCTTGCGGTGCCGGTGCAGGGGATGGCGCAATGGTCCTTCTGGCCCATGGGGTCGGGATGGCTCTGCCGGCATCTTTATGAGTATTACACCTATACCGGGGATCTGGAATTCCTCAGAAACGAGGCCTATCCCGCCATGCGGGAGGCGGCCGAATTTTATCTGGCCCTGCTCGTGGACGACGGGACGGGAAAGCTGATTCTCGCGCCCTCCACCTCGCCCGAAAACGGATACAGGCGGGACGGAAAGCGCGTCACGGTGTCCAGGACCACCGCCATGACCGCCGAGATCCTTTGGGATCTCTTCGGGAACCTTCTCGAAAGCGAGAAGGCGCTGGGCATTTCGGAGCTTTCTCCGAAGCTCCGGGAGGTCCTTGAAAGGCTCTGGACGCCGGGGATCGGCAGCCGCGGCCAGCTCAACGAGTGGTATACCGAAGAGGAGGACGACGAGGTGCATCACCGCCACGTCTCCCATCTTTACGGTCTCTATCCCGCCTCTCTTTTCAACCGGGATACCCCGGAGTACCTTGCGGCCTGCCGGAAGACTCTGGAGGAGCGGGGGGACGACGGGACCGGGTGGTCGCTCGGCTGGAAGATCAATCTCTGGGCGCGCCTCTCGGACGGAGATCACGCCCTGAAGCTTCTGGATACCCAATTGCGCTTCAAGGCCCCTGACGACTCGATCGGCGGCGCGGTCGGGGGAGGCGGGACCTACCCCAATCTTTTCGACGCGCATCCGCCCTTCCAGATCGACGGCAACTTCGCCTGCGTTTCGGGCATCGCCGAAATGCTTCTGCGCTCTGAAGAGGACCGGATCGTGATCCTGCCCGCGCTTCCCTCCCTGTGGAGCGAGGGCTCGGTGAAGGGACTCCGGGCGAAAGGCGGCCTGTCGGTCTCCTTCGCCTGGCGGGAAGGAACGCTCGTCTCCCTCCGGATCGAGGGGGGGAAGGGCGCGCTTCCCAGGGTCTTCCTGAAGGACCGGGAGATCGATCCCGAAAGCTTTTCGTAAATCTGACGCACCGCGTCACGTGAAAATATAGGAGGAAACGTTATGAATCAGGTACCTTATCCGCCGATCCAGCCCCAGACCACCGTCGTCCAGGTCGCCCAGCCCCAGATTCCCCCGGAATAC
>CACYBP010000273.1 GCA_902772625.1 Oscillospiraceae bacterium | reverse complement strand
GGCACCGGCCGGAATAGGCCATGCACATGGCGCCGTGGGCGAAGACCTCCAGCTCAAGCTCCGGAGGGGTCTTTTCCCGGATCTCCGCGATCTCGGAAAGGGTGAGCTCCCGCGCCAGGACGATCCGTTTCACTCCCATCCCGTAATAAACCCGGGCCGCCAGATGATTCTGGCAGTTGGCCTGGGTGGACAGGTGGATCTCGACCCCCGGCGCCTTCTCCCGGAAGAGAGCGATCACCCCGGGATCGGAGATGATCACGGCGTCGACCTTCGCCTCCTCCAGCGTCCGGGCGTAGGACGTCAGGGCCTCCTCCTCGCTGCTTTTGGCGAAGGAATTCACCGCGACGTAGAACCTCTTGCCCATGGCGTGGAGCCTTCGGGCGGTTTCGAAGATCTCTTCCTCCGAAAAGCCCGCGCTTTCGGCGCGCAGCTGGAGCATCCTTCCCCCCGCGTACACCGCGTCGGCGCCGAAGCGCGCGGCGCATAAGGCGATCTCCGGATTCCCGGCGGGAGCCAGAAGCTCAGGTTTTTTCATCGGACGCTTTTCTCCTTTCCCGCCCCGGAAAGCGAGCGGTCTAACCCGAAAGAAGCAAAGCCGGTCGCCCGGCTTTGCTTCTTTTCCCAAGCGAAGATGCGCGTACGGGCTTTTGCGCTCAATCCTTCAGCGGGACTCCCTTACCGTCTTTATTGATGCTTCCGGCAAAGATCATGATGCTTTCGACCAGAGACCAGATGGGGGTGATCATCATCAGCGGGGCGAGGATCCCGGCCGTACAAACGGTGAGGATGACGGCGACGATCTGGATCACCAGCTGGGCCACCGCCCGGCCCGTGTAGCCGAGATAAAAATTGTGAACGCCGAAGCCGCCTAAAAAGAGCCCGAGAAGACCCGCGGTGAGCTTGGACTTCTGTGCCTGACCCGGAGCGAGCACGACGGCGTTGACCTGTCTTCCGCAGGAAAGGCAGACCACGGCGCCCGGCGCGGTGGCGTTGCCGCAGAAGGCGCAATAGGCGTTTCCCGCGCCCTTGGGGGCGCCGCACTGCACACAGACGACCGCGCCTTCCACCATTTCTTTTCCGCAATATCTGCAATACATAAGCTCTTTCCTTTCGTAAACCGTCCGCGGCTCAGTCCTTCAGGGGGATCCCCTTGCCGTCCACGCTGATCTTGCCGGTGAGAAGCATGATCCCCTCCACCAGCTGCCAGATGCTGACGCCGAAAATGATGAAGAAGCCGACGATCAGAGCCGCCAGGAGGATGCCGACGATATCCAGGATCAGCTGGGTCACAGCCTTTCCGGTGTAGCCAAGATAGAAGTTATAGATCCCGAAGCCGAGGAAAAGCGCGAGAAGACCCGCCGTCGTTTTGGACTTCTGTTCCTGTCCCGGGACGGCCGTGACAGCGCCAAGCTGCCTTCCGCAGGAAACGCAGATCACGGCGCCCGGCGCGGTGGCATTTCCGCAGAAGGGGCAGTAGGCGGTTCCGGCTCCTTTGGGAGCGCCGCACTGGACGCAGACCGCCGCGCCTTCCACCATTTCTTTTCCGCAATATCTGCAATACATGTCGATTGATTCCTTTCGATAGAAGGAAAGCCGCAGGCTTTCAGAAGAGAGCGGCTTCGCGCCTACGGCGCGAAGCCGCCTTCCAACGTTTTTCTCAGTCCTTGAGCGGAACGCCCTTGGCGTCCTTGTCGATCTTGCCGGTGAGGATCAGGATGCCTTCGATCAGGCCCCAGATATACCCCACGCCGAAGCAGAAGGACAGCGCGATCTGGCCGATGGCCTTACCGGTATAACCGAGATAGAAGTTGTGGACGCCCAGTCCGCCGAGGAAAATGCCGAGCAGACCGGCAGTCAGCTTGGACTTGGCTTCGCCGTTGGCAGCCGGCGTCAGGGCCGCGCCGCAGTTGGTGCAGACGGCAGCGCCGGCGACGGTCTCTTTGCCGCAGTTCGGGCAGTAAGCCGATCCGTTGCCCACGGCTACGCCGCAGTTGGTGCAGACGGCGGCGCCTTCCGCCACTTCTTTTCCACAATTCTTGCAATACATCTATTACGTCCTCTTTTCTTTATATTTAACGGCCGCGGCTTCTTTCCCGGCCGGATTCCGGCAGCGCCGGATATTCCAAGAGATACCAATCAAAGCAATGCCCGAAGGCATTGCTTTGATTTCTCTTTTCTTCAGGATACGATCAATCCTTGAGCGGATTGCCCTTGGCGTCCTTGTCCATCTTACCGACAAGGATCAGGATGCCTTCGATCACGCCCCAGATAGCGCCGGCGCCGAAGGTGCAGAGGGTAACGGCGATCTGTGCGATGCCGATGCCGGTGTAGCCCAGATAGAATCTGTGAACACCGAAGCCGCCGAGGAAGATGCCGAGGAGACCCGCGGTCATCTTGGACTTCGCTTCAGCGTTGGCAGCGGCGGTCAGAGCCGCGCCGCAGTTGGTGCAGATCGCCGCGCCGGGAACGGTCTCTTTGCCGCAGTTCGGGCAGTAAGCCGTGCCGTTGCCGGCGGCCACGCCGCAGTTGGTGCAGACGGCGGCGCCTTCCACCATTTCTTTTCCGCAATTCTTACAATACATGATTCTTTCCTCCCTGTATGCCGTTTTGAGCCGTAAACGGACAAAAACGGTCTGATACCATGAATTATAGCATACCGGTTTTCCCTTTTCAAGTGGTTCACCCGAAAAAACTTGCGATTTTTCGCTCCTTCAGGAAAAAAACAGGACCAAATGCCAGACGTAATTGGCGAGGAACCCCACGCCGATCCCGATCACCACCGAGAGGTCGAGCCATTTCTTTCCGAACAGCTTTCCGTTGGTGAGGATCAGGAGGAAAACCAGGGGCATCGACCAGAACATGGCGTGTTCCGAAAAGGCCGTTTGAAAATCCAGATGCGCCGCCGCGATCACGGCGTGCGACATCCCGCAGCCGGGACACGGCACGCCGAAAAGGGTCTTGTACACACAGGGGATCCCGAAAAGGTTCATCACCGAAAAGACGAGAACGATCACCAGACACGGAAAGATCCGTTCCATGAAAAAGCGCGTGCTTTTCTTCATCTTCTTCTCCTCCCCTTTCTCTTAAGCGTCCGTCCTTCCGGCGGCAGGATCAGTATAGCACACCCCGTCTTCTTCCGTCAACTCCGCTCTTGCGAAAGGCCGTGAAAGGGCGTTGAAAAAGACGGGGAAAGAAGGTATAATAAGAAAAAAGGAACGGCGCTTCCCGGTCCGGCTTCCACCCCGGGAAAAGCGCGAGCGAAGGGAGAAAGGGACATGCAGACCTGGAACGAGCTGACCGAGACCTGTCTTGCCTGCCGGAAGTGCAGGCTTTCCGAGACGCGCACCAACGTGGTGTTCGGGGACGGGAACCCCGCCTCCCCCATCCTCTTCATCGGGGAGGGCCCCGGCGAGCAGGAGGATCTTTCGGGCATCCCCTTCGTGGGAAGAGCCGGAAAACTTCTGGACGCGATGCTGGGCACCATCGGCCTGGACCGCACGAAGGTCTACATCGCCAACATCGTCAAGTGCCGCCCGCCCCAGAACCGGGATCCGCTTCCCGACGAGCAGGAGGCCTGCATCGGCTATCTCCGGGCGCAGACCGCCCTGATCCGCCCGAAGATCATCGTCTGCCTCGGCCGGATCGCCGCCATGAAGATCATCTCCCCCGATTTTCACATTTCCCGGGATCACGGCAGGTGGTTTGACCGGAAGGGCGTGCGCATGATGGCGCTTTATCACCCCGCCGCCCTGCTCCGGGATCCCCGGCGCAAGACCGAGACCCTTCCCGATCTTCTGGCCATCGAAGAGGAGCTTCAGAGGCTCGGCGCTTTCGAAGAGGCCTGACCCGGCTTTTCTCCCCCGGCGCGCTTTTCCGCGCCGGGGGCCGCTTTATCCCTTTT
>CACYBP010000272.1 GCA_902772625.1 Oscillospiraceae bacterium | reverse complement strand
CCGGAAGATCTTGTCCTCCGGGACGTTGTGCATGCACACCGGGATCCGGAGCATGGAGCAGAGGGTGATCAGATCGGCGCCCACGTGACCGTAGGAGATGGCGCCGTGGTTGGCGCCCCAGTTGTTCATCACGTCGTAGGCCGACTTGAAGGGGCTGCCCTCGCGTCCGTCGGTGCGCGGGGTGAACCAGGTGCAGGGCCAGGTGGGATTGGTGCGCTCCATCAGGGCGTCGGTGACCTCGTCGGGGAGGTTGACCGTCCAGCCCTCGGCGATCTGGAGCACCGGGCCGAGCCCCTTGACCAGATTCAGGCGGATCATGGTGGCGGGCATTTCGGCGCGGGTGACGAAATGGCTGGAGAAGCCGCCGCCGCGGAAGTTGTCGAAGCCCGCTTCGCACCAGACGGTGGCGCGGGTCATCTTTTCGATGTCCTCGTCGGTGACCTCCCACCATTTCTTCATCACCGGGTCGCCGTTTTCGTCCCGGCATTCGCCCGAGGCGTCAAGGCAGGCCGCCCCGGAGTTCAGAAGGTGGATGATGCCGCCGTTTTCTTTGGCGCGGCCGGTGAATTCATACCCGGTGACGCGTCTGGCCGCCTCGGGCGACCAGAAGGTGCGCACGTCGGCGAAGATCTGGGCGCGGTTGGTGAGAAGGCTCATGAAGAGCATCCCGATGCCGTTGAGAACGTCGTTCTCGGTGGCGAAGGTGAAGGGCTCGCGCGCGCCGGTGAAATCGAAGGTGGAGTTGAGAAGGGCCTCGGGATAATCGCAGTTGGGCCAGTGGTCGGTCCACTGTCTCTGCCCCTGGAAGCCGGCGGCGATGGCGTTGTGGCCGACGACCTCTTCCTCAAAGCCCGCGGGCAGATCGGGGTTGCCCTGGAGAAGATCCTTGATGATGCAGTACATCTTCACCGTGAACTCCCACTGCTCTTTCTTCTTCTCGTCGGAGAACTTCACGAAGTCGGGGTTGTCGTCCCGCCCCTCGCGGCAATGGGCCTTGGTCCAGGCCAGCGCCTTTTCGTACTGCTCCTTGTTGTAAATGCCTTCTTCCATGCGGCGCAGGATCTCCACCTCGTCGATGGATTCCACCCGCAGCCCGAGGTATTCCTCCAGGAAGGCCTGATCGATGATCGATCCCCCGATGCCCATGGTGACCGAGCCGATCTGCAGATAGCTCTTGCCGCGCATGGTGGCGGCGGCGACGGCGGCGCGGCCGAAGCGCAGGAGCTTTTCCTTCACGTCCTCGGGGATGTTCGTGACGTCGTCCACGTCCTGTACCTCATGCCCGTAGATGCCGAAGGCGGGAAGCCCCTTCTGGGCGTAGGTGGCCAGGACCGAGGCGAGGTACACCGCGCCGGGGCGCTCGGTGCCGTTGAAGCCCCAAACCGCCTTGATGGTCATGGGATCCATGTCCATGGTCTCGGAGCCGTAGCACCAGCAGGGAGTGACCGACAGGGTGATCGCCACGCCCTCTTTTCTGAACTTTTCGGCGCAGGCGGCCGATTCGGGGACTCTTCCGATGGAGGTGTCGGCCACCACCACGCGCACCGGTTCGCCGTTGGAGTAGGTCAGGTTTTCCTCAAAGAGCTTCTTGGCGGCCATGGCCATGGCCATGGTCTGGCCCTCCAGACTCTCGCGCAGACGCATCGGGCCGCGGCGGCCGTCGATGATGGGGCGGATCCCGATGGCCGGGTATTCGCCGACGTAACGATTCTTTGCCATGTTGTTTCTTCCTTTCAGATGGATTGATTTATCTTGTTCAAAGCCTACGGGCTCGGGGGATCAGAGGGAGAAGGTCCAGTTCACGCCCCAGATCATCGCGGGGCCTGCTTCTTCTTTGCGGGCGTAGTAAACCGTGTAGACGCTGCCGTCCCGAAGCTCGACAGACGCGGGATAGCCCAGATCGCCCGAGGGATATCCCACCGCAAGCTCGTTTGCCGTGTCCCAGCTTTCGCCTCCGTCGGAGCTTGCCATGACGCGGACGCCGTAAGGCACCTCCCGGTAACCGTAGACCGAAAGCAGCGCGCCGGAGGAATGGAGCAGAAGATGCGCGGGGGAGCCGCCGCGGTCGGGGAGAAGCTTTTCGGGTCTTGTGAAGGTCCGGCCGCCGTCCAGAGAAACGCTTTGGTAAAGCGTGAAGATCCCGGGCTTCTGCACCCGGATGTGCACCACGATCTTCCCGTCGGGCAGAAGGACGGCGTGCGGCTCGCAGGAGAGGAGATCGGG
>CACYBP010000271.1 GCA_902772625.1 Oscillospiraceae bacterium | reverse complement strand
GAAGCTCCTCCAGCACGCTTTCCAGATACAGAGCCTCCTTTTCCCCGGCCTCGATCTGATCCCGGAGGAAAACGGCGGCGTTTTTCAGCTTGGCGTATTCTTTATAATACTTTTTGACGTTCTGCTGGACCGAAAGCTTTTCAGAAAGGGCGATCTCCACTTCCCCGCCCTCCTCGGAATAGAGGTCGGGCAGGGTCACGCTTTTCCGGCCCTTTTCCACCTGATAGGCGAAGGCGCCGAGGATATCGGCCTTTTCCCGAAGCCTTTCTCTCTCCCCGGTCCGGACAAGCTCTTCCCTCTGCGCCGCAAGCTTTCTTCTGGTGCGGTCCAGAAGATTGGTAACGGTTTTCCGGAGCTCGGCGCTCTTCTGCTTTTGGGCGTTTTCGGCGTCCCGCCCCGCAAAGAAGCCCTCCAGGAGCTCCGAAAAGCTCTCTTTCTCGACGTTTCGGTAACGGGAGGCGTACTGCCCGATCTCCTCAAAGGAAAAATCGCGCATTTTCCCGCTCTCGCTTTCGGTGAGAAGCACCGGCTTTCCGCCGCCGTTCTCCAGCCTGTCCCTGAGGAAAAGGATCTCCCCGACGAGCTTTCCCGCCTTTTCCGCCCCCGGCACGAGGGCGTCCGCGTCTCTGAAGGCGCGATACGCCGCCTCCCGGGCCTCCAGAGGCGCGATCCCCGAGATCCTTTCCGAAAGGAGATCGGAGACCCGCTTTCCCGCGCTCTTTTCAAAGAGAGAAAAAAGCGTTTCCTCATCGGTTTTCAGAAGCGGGAGCTTATCCTGCGCCGGCGGCAGGCGGTAAAAGAGTCCGGGCAGGACCTGTCTTCTTTCGCTCATCTCCGCGTCCACTTTTTTCAGGGAGTCCAGGATCCGTCCGTCGGAGCCCACCAGGATCAGATTGGAATTGCGTCCCATCAGCTCGGCGATCAGGCGCTTTCCGCCCACGTCTCCCATCTCGTCGCTGGTCAGGATCTCCAGAGTGAGGATCCGTTCCCCCTCCTCCTGGCGTATCGAAAGGATCCTGCCCCCGGCGAGATGCTTCCGGAGCATCATACAGAAAAGCGGCGGCGTCGCGGGATTCTCCCGGGTCTGCCGGGTGAACGCCGCCCGGGCCGACTGGGGATTGGCCGAAAGGAGAAGCTTTTCGTTCCCCGTTCCGGTGCGCAGCGAAAGGACCACCTCGAAGGGCGTGGGCTGGGTAATCCGGTCGATGCGCGCGCCCACCGCCTTCCCGGCAAGCTCCCGGGTCAGGGAAGAAAGCAGTATCGTTGAAAGCGGCATGTCAGATTTCCTTTCTTTCCATCACCGAGAGCGGATCTCCCCGGACGATCCCGAAAAGAAGCCCGGGGAAAGCCTTTTCGAGCCTTTCACGGAGGGGATCCAGCACCACGGCCTCGGTGGCGTAATGCCCCGCGTCGATCAGGCTGATCCCCAGATCCCGCGCCCGGGTGAAATGGCGGTATTTGCATTCCGAGGTCACCAGCGTGTCGCATCCGGCGGCCGCGGCGGCGTCGACGTAATCGGCGCAGGAGCCGCCCGCCACCGCCACGCGGCGGCAGTCCTTCCCCGTCAGGAGATAGCGCGCCCCCGAGGCCTTCAGGGTCTCCACCGTGAAGCGCACGAAATCCTCCCCCGGCGTGGGCTCGACGAAGCCGATCCTGCCGATGGAGGGGACGCCGGGGCGGGCGTCCTCATTGGGAAAATCCCCGATTTCCGAAAGACCCAGAGCGCGCGCCAGGGCGTCGTTGACGCCGCCCTCCGCCGCGTCCAGATTGGTGTGCATGGAGATCAGGCTGATCCCGTCCCGGATCAGAGTCACGGCGCGGCGCGCCGCGGGTTCCTCCGGCACCAGACGGTAAAGCGGACGAAAGATCAGGGCGTGATGGGTGATCAGAAGATCATATCCGCCCCTTTCGGCTTCTTTGACGGCGCGGTCGTCGGGATCCAATGACAGAAGCACTTTGTTGACCGCGGCCTCCCCGTCTCCCACCTGAAGGCCCACGTTGTCACCCTCCATGGCGTAGGAGGGCGGTGCGATCCGCTCCATCTCCGAAAGCAGGTCAGAAACCCTTCTCATATTCTTCGATCTCCTCTCTCAACGCGCGGAAGGCGGCGGCTTCTTCTTCCTGTCCCGCGCTTTTGTGACCCGATTCAGCCTTATAAAGCGCCGCCTTTTTCTTTGAAAGATATGCTTTCGCAAGCTCCGGCGGATTGTCCTCCAGCACCCGGCCGAGGTAGGTCCGGGCCTCCCGGGGGCGGCTTATTTCCCCGGTGAAGCGCACGCGAAGGACCGTGTAGATTCGCTCCCCTTCCCGGGCGAGACGCTCCTTTTCGATCCGGTACCCCTCCTCCGCGAGAAATCGCCGGAGCTTTTCCTCCCGGGTCATGGGCTGCAGCACGGCAAGATCCGGCCGGGGGCCGTCCTTGAGGATCGAGGCGATCAGTTCGCCTCCCATCCCCGCGACGCACACCGCGTCGGCCTCCCCTTCGGAAAGGCCCTTGAGTCCCGGCGCGAGCCGGAGCGAGATCCGGTCCGAAAGCCCCAGTGCGGCCAGGGTGCGCCCGGCGTTTTCCAGCGGTCCCGGCGCCACGTCGGAGGCCACGGCGCGCCGGTATTTCCCGTCCAGGATCAGCCTGGCCGGAAGATAGGCGTGATCGGTGCCGATATCGGCGACGGTGTCCCCGCTTTCCAGAAGCGCGTAAGTCGCCTCCAGCCGCGGGGTGAGGACGATCTCCCGTTCGATCCCGGTCACGGCTTTTCCTCCTTTTCTCACGTTTCTCACAGAGCGCAAATATGCAGGAAAGCCGCCCGTTCCCGCCCGATAGGGGCAGAAGGGGCGGCTTTTCAACCGTTGTGCCGATCAGGCCTTCTTGCCGGCCAGGAACGCGTTGATCTTGTCCACCAGCTCGTCGCAGTCGACGCCGTGGACCATGCAGGCTTCCTCAACGGTCTCGCCTCTGGAGGCGGGGCAGCCCAGGCAGTGCATGCCGATCTCAAAGAAGAACTGCGCCGTTTCGATATCGATGGCGAGAACGTCGGTGATGATCATATCCTTGGTAACCATGTTTTTCCGTCCTTTCATCCCCGCGCGGGGGAACTTTTCTTTTGCTTTATCATATCACATTATGCCCCGGATTGCAAGTAAAATCCGCCTCTGACTCCCCGGAAAAGGGTATGAAAAGCGGCTTGCAACCCGGGTCGTTCTATGCTAAAATGACCATAAG
>CACYBP010000270.1 GCA_902772625.1 Oscillospiraceae bacterium | reverse complement strand
CAGCATCATGGAGATGAAAAGCGCCTCTACCTCGGGGCTTCAGAGAAGGCTGAAGATCGGGTACGCCCGGGCGGGCCGCCTGATCGATCTGATGGAAGAAAAGGGCATCGTCGGCCCCTTCCAGGGCTCCAAGCCGCGGGATATCCTGCTTTCGGAACAGGCATGGCAGGAGATGAAGATGAACCGAGAGGAATAGAATAAAACGCCATAAATTGCCTCTGCGGAGGCCGGATAGAAAATAAGGAGGAACCCGTCATGAGCGAATTCCCGAGAACCGAAGTCAGCGGCATTTCCCTGCCGCGCGTCCTGATCGGCAGTAACTGGGTCCTTGGATACAGTCACCGCTCGGTCTCTCACGACAACATGATCCGCGCCCGTTACAGCACTAAAGAAGCTGTGGCCGATCTCGTCTCCGCCTATCTCGAATATGGCGTGGACGCCATGATGGCGCCTTTCGTGGACGACGAGGGAAAGCCGGTGCAGCCCCTGATGGACGGCATCCACGAGGCTGAGCAGAGAATGGGCCGCAAGGTCATCCTGATCGACACGCCGATCCTGAACGTGGACGACACGAAGGAAGCCCGCCTTTTCTCGGCGAAAAAGGTCGAAGGATGCGCGAAAAACGGCGCGGACTTCTGCCTGGTCCATCATTCCAGCGCCGAGCAGCTGGTCAACAAGAACAAGGGCACCATGGACCGGCTGGAGGATTACACCCATATGATCCGTGAAAACGGGATGATCCCGGGGCTTTCGGCCCATATGCCGGAGCTGATCGTCTATTCGGACAATCATCCGGAATACGACGTGCAGACCTATATCCAGATCTACAACTGCATGGGCTTTATGATGCAGGTCGAGATCGAAGGCGTGCGCGCCATCATCGAAAAGGCCAAGCATCCGGTGATGACCATCAAATCGATGGCGGCCGGCCGCGTGACGCCTTACGTCGGCATCACCTTCAGCTTCGCGTCGCTGCGCCCCTGCGATATGGTGACGGTAGGCGCGCACACCGTGCCAGAGGTGCACGAGGATCTGGAAATCGCCCTGGCCGCCATGGAGCATCGCTATCCCTCCATGGAAAAGAGGAGCACCCCCAACCGCACCGTGGCTCTCGGCGGGGACAAATAAGTTCGAAGAAAATAAAGAAAAGCCGCTTTCCCGTTTCGGGAAAGCGGCTTTGCCGCGTTTTGAAAAGCGTGTGCCATGAAGGCGCCCGGGGGATCAAGCCTTGAAATACCCCTCCGCCAGAAGAAGCTCCAGGACCCGCGCCTCCCGTTCCAGCATGATCCCGTCGGCGTCGCCGTGATCCTTTTCCCGGTTCGTGCGGACGGCGGTTTCGGGATCGACCCAGACGGGAAGGAAGCGGGCTTCCGCCTCATAATCGTCAAGACTCTGCCGGCCGGCGGCGTCTTCGACCGCACAGAGATAATAGTAATTGTCCTGCATAAAGCGCTCGGTCTCGTCCTCCGTGCTCTTCTGGATCCGGTGGACGGCGCCGAATTCCCGGATGCTTGCGGGGATCACCGAAAGCCCCGCCTCTTCCCGGACCTCGCGGATCAAGGCGCTTTCGGGCGATTCTCCGGGCTCGATCCCCCCGCCGGGGAACTTGTAATAGTCGTAGGTCAGGCTCCGGACCATGGCGATCCGGCCTTCCCGGATGATGACCGCGCGGGCGGAATTGCGCACGTACGTATGCGTACATGCGCCGTGATCCATAAGATCCAGCGTGAAGAGAAGACGCATGGGTTTCCTCCTTCCGGAAGGACGTGCGAGGCGAGAGGGGATGGAACGTACGGAAGATTATCTGAAACTCTCCAGTAAATTCGCCGAACAGGCGGCTTGCCGTCGGCCCGTCGAAGAACGAGCTCATATAAAGCTCCCTGGTTTCGCCGTTCACAAGCTTCAGATACAAAGACTGCCCGCTGGCATACGTACTGAGGACGTCCTTATACCGCACGTAGGGGATCGATTTCCCGGCGATCTTTACCGAGGAACCGCCGATACCGAAAAGAAAGCCGTCCGAAGGGCTCGCCATGGTCTGAAATCCGAAGCCTTCCCGGCAGAGAGCGTATCCGATGAGTCCGCCGCTCCCGCCGTCCGGCTTTTGCGTCGGATTGTAGGTCGCGAGGCAAACGATATCTCCCGCCGCTCCCGCGCCTCTGGTAAGGCCTTTGGCGCTCACTGCGTTTTTCAGGTGTACCGGACCGATATAAGGAGCGAATTCCACCGCCCAGGATTCCCGCCTGTGCAGTTTCGTGTGTCCGTCCAGAGTCAGGAGAGACCATGCGTTCTTTTTCCAGAAGGCCGACATATCGAACGGTTGAGAGGAGAAGCCCCGGCGATCGGCCGCACAGCGTCTGCGGACCGGAGAAGAAAACAAAAAAGGAATCTGCCTGAGCGGCAAATCCCTTTTTATGGTGGACGCTAAGGGACTTGAACCCCTGACCGCCCGCACGTCAAGCGGGAGCTCTTCCAGCTGAGCTAAACGTCCATTGACCCGGAACAATGGGTATTATACTACCTAAGGCCTTTTTTGTCAAGCCTTTTTTTCCTGTCCCGGCCTTCCCGGAAGAAATAAATTCTCCCGGAAAAAAGTATTGACAAATCAGACGGAAAGTGATATTATATAGCACGTTGAGCGGCACGCGCCTGTAGCTCAGCTGGATAGAGTGCCTGGCTACGAACCAGTAGGTCGGGGGTTCGAATCCCTCCAGGCGTGCCATGTAAGAAACCTCTTTTGTCTACCAAGGCAAGAGAGGTTTTTTCCTGCCTGTAATAAATCAGGGAATCGAACCGGGCGCGTGTAAGAAAACGATCCGGGGAAGCGCGAAAGCGAGCGCCGCCGGGGGCGGAGAAAGCGAGTTTGAACGCCCGAAGCGGTCGAAGGAAACCGAGCGCAAAGGCGCAACGGTTCCTTCGGGAACCGCAAGGGAGATTTCTCTGAGAAAGAGCAACGCCTCCGTCTGATCTTTCTTTTCTGCAAGGGAGTCCGGGCTCGCAGGCGAGAATCGAATCCCTCCAGGCGTGCCAAACGAAAAGACCTCCCGAAGGAGGCACTTCGTAAGGAAGCGCCTCCTTCCCTTTGAAAGCAGGGTAATTGACCACGCCGGTCCGCAATGGTATAATGATCAAAGCAAATCGCAGCTTGTCGGAAAATCGGGATCTGGCATCCAGATTCCGCTGTTATGATGAAGAAAACCCTTGAAAAATGGTGATGTAAAGGTTTTTTTACAGCGATTGAGGGTTCTGTAAATACCATTTGATAGACAGGCGGGTTCGTTTTCGGATAAACTAAAGCCATGCAAAGGAGATCGT
>CACYBP010000269.1 GCA_902772625.1 Oscillospiraceae bacterium | reverse complement strand
GAGCCGGGCGGAAGGGGCTTGTGAGGCGGGATGAAGGCGGGCATCAGGAGAAGCTTTGAAAGCGAAAGCTCCTTCACCGCGCTCTTTGCCAGCGCGATATGTCCCGCGTGCGGCGGGTTGAAGGTCCCGCCGAAAAGGCCGATCCTCATAAAGCTTTCCGTCTCCTCAGATCCCGATTTTCGAATCCTTCGCCTTTTTCCTGTATAAAACGAATTTCGATCCGATGGCGGTCACCACCGCGGCGCCGGTCTTTTCGGCGATCTCCTCCGCCGCCTCGCGCGCGGTGAGGCCGGAATTATCCAGAACGCTCATTTTCACAAGCTCTCTGGCCTCCAGCGCCTCGTTCGCCGAGCGGATCACGCTGTCGTTGACCCCGAGCTTTCCCACCTGTACGATGGCGGGCTCGGTGGAGGCAAGGGAACGAAGCTTTGCTCTTTCTTTACTGGTCATGTTTTTCTCCCGTGCGTTTTTCCAACGCCTCTTTGAATTTCCGGAACGCCCGCGCCCTGTGAGAGCAGACGTTCTTTTCTTCCAGCGTCATTTCCGCGTAGGTCTTCCCCATCTCGTCGCAGAAGAACACCGGATCGTAACCGAAATTGTTGTCTCCCCGTCTTTCCCGGGTGATGTGTCCCATAACCCTTGCGCTTTCGGCGATCTCGCTTCCGTCGGGAAACACACAGACCACCGCGGTTTCAAAATACGCCTCCCGGTCGTCCTTTCCTTCCATTTCGGAAAGCACGCGGTCGACTCTCTTCCCCTCGGGCGCGTAGCGGGCGGAATAGACTCCAGGCGCTCCGCCCAGGGCCCTGATCACGAGTCCCGTGTCGTCCGCAACGGCGGGCCTTCCCAGAAGGGCCGCGATCTCCCCGGCCTTTTTCCGGGCGTTTTCATAAAAGGTCTTCCCGTCCTCCACGGTCTCGTGGCGGCATCCCGCGTCAGCAAGCGACAGGATCCTGATCCCACTCCCCTCAAATAAGGCGCGCACCTCCAGGAGCTTATGGGGGTTATTGGTGGCAAATACCAGTTCCATCATTCGCTGAACAAAGCCTCGGCAAAGCTTTCCGCATCGAAGGGAAGCATATCGTCGAGCTTTTCTCCCACACAGATTTTTTTCACCGGCACGTCAAGCTCCCGGCAGATGGCCAGAGCGATGCCGCCCTTGGCGGTGCCGTCAAGCTTGGTGAGCACGATCCCGGAGATATCGGCGCTCTTTTCGAATTCCCGCGCCTGCAATAATCCGTTCTGCCCGGTGGTGGCGTCCACCACCAGAAGGGTCTCCATGTCGGCGTCGGGGAGCTCCCGGCGGATGACGCGTTCGATCTTGGAAAGCTCGTTCATCAGGTTCTGCTTGTTGTGGAGCCTGCCCGCCGTGTCGCAGATCAGGACGTCGGTCCCGCGGGCCTTCGCCGCCTTCACCGCGTCGAAGACCACCGCGGCGGGATCTGCGCCTTCTTCGTGCCGCACCAGAGCCACCCCGGCCCGTTCGGCCCAGACGCCGAGCTGGTCGGCCGCGGCCGCGCGGAAGGTGTCTCCGGCGGCGAGCAGCACGCTTTTCCCCTCGGATTTCAGGCTTGCGGCCAGCTTTCCGATGGTGGTGGTCTTCCCCACGCCGTTGACCCCGATCACCAGGATCACCGAGGGAGTCGTTTCAAGCTTCAGCTCGCCCTCCCCGCGGTGAAGGATATCGGCGATGATGGAGACCAGCTCCTTTTTCACCTCTCCCGAATCGCGGAGCTTTTTCTCCTTGATCCGGCTTCGAAGCTCTTCCACGATCTCTTCTGAAAGGGCCGCGCCCACGTCCGAGAGGATCAGCGCGTCCTCCAATTCCTCCAGCATGTCCTCGTCGATCCCGCGCAGGGAGGAAAAGAGGTTTCCGAAGATATTCGACATGCCCTGTCTTGTTCTGGAAAGCCCCTCCTTGATCTTACTGAACAGTCCCGTTTTCGATTTCCCCTTTCTCTTCGTTCCATTCGCCGATCTTCGCCATATCCATGATCAGGAGCTTGCTGACCCCCGCCTCCTGCATGGTGACGCCGTAGAGGATATCCGATTCCTCCATGGTGCCGCGGCGGTGGGTGATGACGATGAACTGGGTCTTTTCGGTCAGCTTGCGCATATAGCGCGCGAACCGGTATACGTTGGCGTCGTCCAGAGCGGCCTCGATCTCGTCGAGCACGCAGAAGGGCGTCGGCCGCGTCTTCAGGATCGCGAAATACAGGGCGATGGCCACGAAGGCCTTTTCCCCGCCCGAAAGCAGAGAGATCGTCCGCAGGTTCTTTCCGGGAAGCTTGACCACGATCTCAATGCCCGAGGTCAGAAGCTCGTTTGGATCCTCCAGCTGGAGGGCGGCGCTGCCGCCGCCGAAGATCTCCACGAAGCTTTCGTTGAAATAGGTGTTGAGCAGCTTGAAATTCTCCTCAAAGAGCTTCTTCATCTCCTCGGTGACCTCTTCGATCATGGCGATCAGCTCTTCTTTGGATTTTTCGATGTCGCTTCTCTGGGAGGTCAGCTCTTCAAAGCGGGCCTTGACCTCCTTGAATTCCTCGATGGCGCCCACGTCGATCTCGCCGAGGGCGCGGATCTTGCCCCGGAGCTCTCCGACCCGGGCGCTGACCTTTGCCTTTTCGGGAAGGCGTTTCCCGCCGATGAACTCATCGGCCTCCGCCGGGGTCAATTCGTAATTATCCCAGAGGTTCCCCGTGATCCGGTCCTCATCCTCCCGGAGAGAGGCGGCGCGCATTTCAAGCCTTGCGCATTCCTTTTCCAGCTCGACGATCTCGTCGTTTTTCTCCCGGGCGAGCCTGTCGGCCTTACTGCGTTCCTCTTCCCTCTGAAGGCGCTTTTCGCCGAGCAGACGGAGTGCTTCGTTCTCCTTTTCGATTTCGCGGTCCTTTTCCTCCCTCAGGGAAAGGAGAGACGCGCGTTTTTCCTCGTTGATGCCGATCTCCTTTTCGGATTCTTCGAAAAGCTTCTCCTGTCCGGCCACCGCTTCGGCGGCGCTTTCCAGGATCCTTTCGAGATCAGCCTTTCCGTTCCGGAGCTCGCTGCCCGAAGCCTCCAGGGCGGCGATCTTTTCGGAGACGGCGGCAAGAGCTTTG
>CACYBP010000268.1 GCA_902772625.1 Oscillospiraceae bacterium | reverse complement strand
GCTCTCCTCGTCCTCTTCCACCTTGAAGATCACGATCTCGGTCTCGTCGCTCTCCTCCTCGGGATTGGCGGGGGTCATGGCCATGTAGGTCTCGCCCTCGTAATCGATGGTGGCGAGATGCTCGAATTCCTCTTCCTTGCCTTCCTCATCGGTCAGGACAAAATAATCGCTTCCGTACTGATTTTCTTCCATATCGGTCGATCCTTTCTTGAGGCCTGCCAGGCAAGCCTTGTCAATGCGTTTTTACAAAAACAGTATAGCATGAAAATTCTTTTTTGTCTACCGGAAGTTTCCCCCTTTTCGTGAGAAAATCCCGCCGTTTATCTGAAAATAATTCTTGACAAACCGGAAGACGTCGTGTATAATACCAAAGGACAACAAAGAAGGAAGAAGTAATTCTGCCCTCACCTCGGAACGCGAAGGCGTTCGGGTCAACACCGATTCGATGATACGATCGTCGTGTGTGCGGGCATTGATATGTCCGCATTCTTTATTGTCTGATTATCGCAAACCGTTTTCGTTTCTATCAGTTTGGGGGTGTATACTCATAGCAGCTAACAGTCATCAGATCAACGAACAGATCCACGCTTCCGAGATCCGCGTCATCGCTTCCGACGGGTCTCAGCTCGGCATCATGCCTCTGGCGGACGCCATGGCCCGCGCGGAGGAAGAAGGCTTTGACCTCGTGATGATCGCGCCGAACGCCGCTCCGCCGGTGTGCCGCATTATGGACTACGGCAAATACCGCTTCGAGCAGGCAAAGCGTGAAAAGCTCAATCGCAAAAGTCAAAAGGTTGTTGAGACAAAAGAGATCTGGCTGTCGCCCGGCATCGGCGATCACGATATGGACTTCAAGGTCAAGAACGCCCTGGGGTTCCTGTCCGACGGCGACAAGGTCAAGGTGACCGTCCGCTTCCGCGGGCGCGAAATGGCACATACCGATCTCGGTACCGTGCTGCTCAAGGATTTTGCGGAGAAATGCGCCGACGCTGCCGTCGTGGAAAAGCCGGCCAAGCTTGAAGGCCGCCGCATGTCCATGTTCCTCGGTCCCAAGCCCACCAAATGATTCAGACGAAAGACGGATAGATTTGAAAGGAGAACCGCACCATGCCCAAGCTTAAGACGAGCAAAACTGCCGCGAAGAGATTCAGATTTACCAAGAACGGCAACGTGAAAATGAAGCATTCCATGATGAACCATAATACCGGTCTCAAGAACACCAAGCTGAAGAGATCGCTTCGCAAGGCCGCCATCGCGGATCCGACCAACGTCAAGGCCATCCGCAAGATGATGCCCTATTCCTGATCGGGCGCCGGTCAGATCCCCGATTCTACTTTTTGGAGGTAATGCAAAATGGCACGTGTTAAAGGCGCAATGATGACGCGCAAAAGAAGAAATAAAACTCTGAAGCTTGCGAAGGGCTACTGGGGCTCCCGCTCCAAGCATTTCAAGGTCGCCAATCAGGCGGTGTTCAAGGCTCTGCAGTACGGTTACGTCAGCCGCAGACTCCGCAAGAGAGATTTCCGCAAGCTCTGGATCACCCGCATCAGCGCCGCCGCCAAGATGAACGGCCTGAACTATTCCCGCCTTATGTACGGTCTGAAGAAGGCTGAGATCGATCTCAACCGCAAGATGCTGGCCGAGATCGCCGTCACCGACGCCGCCGCCTTCACCGCTCTGTGCGACAAGGCAAAGGCCGCTCTGTAATCTGAATGACAAAAGGAGAAAGGATCTGCACCTTTCTCCTTCTTTTTCCCGGCCCCTTCCCCGGGCCGGCGGTACGGAAGCCGGATTTGAAAGGAGAACGACATGTTTTTTGATCGCGACACCATCCCCTCCGTGGACGCGGGATACAAGGCGACCCGCAAGGTCCTTGCCCACGACGAAAACCTGATGATCGTGGAGGTGACCTTTGAAAAGGACGCCGACGGCGCGCCGCACACCCATCCCCACGAGCAGGCGAGCTACGTGGTCTCGGGCGAGATTCTCTTCCGTCTTGACGGCGAAGAAAAGCATATGAAAAAGGGAGATTCGGTCTTCATCCCCGGGAACGTCCCTCACTGCCTCCGCGCGCTGACCGACGCGGTGGTGATCGACGTTTTCACCCCCGAGCGCAAGGACTTTCTGAAATGATCCGGTCTTTCCGCGGCGCCTTCGGGCGCCGCTTTTTCTCGTCTTGCAAAGTCGCCTCGCTTTATGATACAATGAAAGAAACCCACGAAAGGCAGGAAGGAAATGAAGATCCTCATCGTTGACGACGAGAAGATGATCCGCGAGCTGGTCAAGAAATACGCGGTATTCAGCGGGCACGAAGTGGCGGAGGCCGCTGACGGCATGGAGGCCGTGGAGACCGTGCGCCGGGAAAAGAACGTCGATATCGTCGTGATGGACGTGATGATGCCCGAGCTGGACGGTTTTTCCGCCGTGCGCGAGATCCGGAAGTTCTCCGATGTGCCGGTGGTCATGCTCTCGGCCAGGGGCGAGGAATACGACCGCATCCACGGCTTCGAGCTCGGAATCGACGATTACGTAGTAAAGCCCTTCTCCCCCCGGGAGCTGATCATGCGGCTGGAAGCCGTCTATCGCCGCGGAAAAGCCGCCGGCGTCTCCGCTCACGACGTTTTCACCGTCGAGGGGCTTTCGGTGGACTTCACGGCGCGGCTGGTCACGGTGGACGGTGCGCCCGTGGATCTTTCCCCCAAGGAATACGACCTGCTTTTCTATCTGGTCAAAAACCGCGGACTTGCCCTGACGCGGGAAAAGCTGATCACCGAGGTCTGGGGGTACGACTATTACGGCGACGACCGGACTCTGGATACCCATATCAAGCTTTTGCGCAAAAACCTCGGTCCCTATCAGAAAAAGATCGTCACCCTGAGAGGAGTTGGATACCGTTTTGAAGGCTAAACGCGCGCCGATGGGACTCGGGATGCGGATCTTCCTCTTTTTCTTCGCTTTTACCCTGGCGATGCTGGCGATCCTGTGGCTTCTGGAGACGGTTTTTCTGGATTCGATCTACCGGGAGATCCGGATGAGCGAGATCCTCAGGGCCGAAAAGAGCTGCGAAGCCATGCTGGATGAGGAGGATTTTTATCCGAAGCTGGTGAAGGCTGCGCGCGCAGGGGATTTCTGCGTGATCGTCGCCGACGGAAGCGGCGTCCTCTATTCGGTGGACGTCCTGCCCTCCTGCGTCATCCACCGGCTTTCCCACTATAACGTCGAGTATTTCACAAACCTTGCCCGGAATAACGGCGGGGAGTATCTGCTTCGCGTCAGTCTGGACGGCGAAAGCGATTCGGAATTCCGTGACCGCGGCGTCGCCGAAAGCATCGTTTATTCCCGGCTCCTCAACCGGGACGGAAAGGAGCTCTGCCTGATCCTGAACGCGGAAGCGGAGCCGATCACCGCCACGGTGACGACGCTGCGCGCGCTTCTCATGCTGGTCACGGTGATTTTCCTTCTGGTCTCCGCTCTTCTGGCCGCCTTCCTCTCCCGCAGTCTTTCGCGTCCGCTTGCCACCCTGACGCGGAAATCCCGGTTTCTCGGGCGTCCCAATGCCCCGGATTTCCGCACCGAGGGGTACCGCGAGGTGGCTGAATTGGGCGATACTCTGGAAAACGCGTCCCGGGAGCTTACCAAAAACGACCGTCTGCAAAAGGAACTCGTGGCCAACATCTCCCACGATCTGCGCACTCCCCTGACCATGATCGCGGGATACGCCGAGATGATGCGCGACATTCCCGGAGAAAACACGCCGGAAAACGCCGGCGTCATCGTGGAGGAATCCCGCCGCCTTTCCACCATCGTCACCGACGCCTTGGATGTTTCCCGCATCCAGTCGGGAAGCGAGCCCGCGGTCTTTGAGACATTTGATCTGACGCGAGACACGCGGGATATCGTCGAACGATTCTCTCATCTGACCGAGCGGGAGGGATACGAGATCGCCTGCTCCCTGCCCGACAGCGAGGCCACGGTCAGCGCCGACCGCATGATGATCTCCCGGGTGATCTACAACCTCATCAACAACGCCGTCACCCACGCGGGGGACAAAAAGCGCGTTCTTGTCACCGAAGAGCTTCGCCCCGGCGCGGTCCGGATCCTGGTGGAGGACAACGGCCCGGGCATCCCGGAAAAGGAGCTGGACTCCATCTGGGACCGGTATTACAAGGTCGACAAATCCCACACCCGCGCCGCCGTCGGCTCGGGGCTGGGGCTTTCCATCGTGAAGACCATCCTTGCGCGCCACGGCGCGACCTACGGCGTGGAAAGCACCGAAGGCCGCGGATCGGTCTTCTGGTTCGAGCTTCCCCGCATCGAATGACCCGGAAAAACAGGATGAAGCGCCGCGCGGAACTCCCGCGCGGCGCTTTTTCCGCCTGTTCTCCGCATCCTGCCCGGGTGCAGAAGGTCTCTTTTCTCAGGCGCGTCCGGTCCATCCCAGGCTTTCCAGACCCTGATAGATCTCCTCTTCATTCTTTTCCGACAGGTTTCCCAGATCGCGGAGCATTCCCCCCGCCTCAAAGAAATCCAGAAGATCTCCCACCGTCCGGATCATCACCCCCCTCAGAGTATAGAGGCTTCTCGGCGCAAGCTCCAATTCGTCAAGCTTCATCTTCAGAAGCTCAGAGGGGATCCCCGCTCTTTTCTCAGAGAGAGCGGCCAGCGCGTTTTCCGCCAGGAACTGTTCCTTTCCGATGGTGATCCCGCGCCCCATCACGTCCTCCCTCCGGATCAGGGTGAGCAGATCCTCTGTGGGATCGATATCCACGATCACGCGGTTCGCCTGACGGGAGACGGCGAATTCAAAGAGATTTCTGGCCTCCCGCGCGTTGGCAAAATTCTCCGGCTTTTCGGCGATCCGCTTTTCGAAATGCTCTCTGACGTATTCCAGTGCCGGTCTTGATACCCTGTACTTGTTCTTGCGGCAGAAGCTTTTGAAGATCTCGGTCAGTTCTTCGGCCGTATAATCCGGGAATTCAATGAATTTGTTGAACCGCGATTTCAATCCAGGATTCGCGGCAATGAAGCGCTTCATCCTTTCGGTATAGCCCGCCACGATCACGATCAGGTCGCCCCTCTGATCCTCCATCCCCTTGACCAGGGTATCCACCGCCTCCGGGCCGTAGTCGTTCCCGGCAAACTGCGGGGTCAGGGAATAGGCCTCGTCGATGAAAAGCACCCCTCCCCTGGCTTCCTTCAGAACGTCCTTTACCTTCAGCGCGGTCTGCCCCACGTATCCGGCCACCAGGCCGGAGCGATCCACCTCCACCAGCTGGCCTTCTGAAAGAATGCCGATCTTGTGGTAGATCCTGGCGAGCAGTCTCGCGACGGTGGTCTTTCCGGTTCCCGGATTGCCTGAGAACACCAGGTGCAGACTGATGGGCGGCATCGAGAGCCCCATTTTTTCCCGGAGCTCGCGGATGCGGACCAGATTGATCAGGGACAGCACGTCGTATTTGACTTCGTCCAGACCGATAAGACCGTTCAGCTCGGCAAGAAGCTCTTCCAGAGTCTCCTCTTCTCCGTCCTTCTGCGGTGATCCTTCCTTCTTGCTGACGCCGTCCCGGTCGGGTTCGATCGCGTCGATCCCTGTTTTGCCGTTTTCTCCGGTCAGCCCGGCAAGATATTCCGATACGGTTTCCGCGGGGGACCTGATCTCCGAGGTGTCGTCAAGATTGCTCTCCAGAAAAGCATAGATCATCTCAAGGTATTTTATGATCCGGTCGTATTCGGATCTCGTCGCGTGCTCGTCGCTGACCATGCAGATCAAGCCCAAAACCGCATAGGCGTGATAAAGCGTTTTGGAAAGCCCTTGCGCGGTCTTGATCCGGTTATCGCAGTTTACCGAGGCCCGGAAGGCCAGGGGGAGCTCGGTGATATAGGTTTCCCTGTCCACACGGGCCTTTTCGGCCAGAAGCGAAAGATCCTTCACGGAAAAACCGGTGTCCATCACCGCGTTGAATATTCCGGTCTCTTTTTCGCCGATCTCTCCGTCAGCTCTCGCGACGAAAAGAAAGTAAGCGTAAAAGCTGAGCTTCTGGACCTCTCTGGTAGATTGCTCCGGGATCCACCTCTTCGTCCCCATTCCGGCATCGTCGAGCTTGTCGCAGAGGCCGCAGATGGCCTCATGAACTTCGCGGTAAGCACTGAGCATGGCGTTCAGATACTCTTTCACGGTTTTCCTTCCCTTCTATTCCGTCATCCATACCGAAAACGGAAGAATGTAATCCTCTGTTGGCGCTCCCGTCTCTCCGGCAGCATTTCCCTCTTCTTCACCGGGTTCTTCCACCCATGCCTCGAACCGGTGTCCGTGATCCATCATGCGAGCCACAGTCTCGTTTTTGTAGCGCGTGAGATAGCCCAACGCTCTTCCGTCCAGGGTTTCCACCGCGACGGCCCAGGGATCCCATCGATTTTCCGGTTCTCTCCTGAGAACGAGCTCGGTCCCGGGGCCAAGCGACGCAAGTATTGCCTTTCCCTCTTCGCTCTCCGGATCCAGCCTGTGCTCTATCCCGGCGATTGCGGTCCGCAATACCAGTTCTTTTCCCGGTCTGCTGTCTTCCGCTTTCTTTTCCGATTTCTTTTCCGAAAGCTCCCGCACCAGGCCGGTATACTCTTCCGCCAGTCTGAGAAGCTCCTCCAGCGGAGTGAGGCTTTCTTTCGCGGCGCGACTGTTTTCCATACGGACCTCCACCTTGATTCTTTCCGCGCGGCGTCTTCTTTCCCCGGCGCAGAAGCTTTTTGCGGCATCGCGCGCGGTCAGCGGAAAAGGCGCCGTGAAGCTGTGATCCTGCTTGCGGCGCCTTTTTCGGGCTCATTCAGATATGGTCCTCGTACCGTTCGGCGGTGATGATCCCGTCCTCCACCCGCATCCGGCAGATCCGGGCGTTGCGGCGATCACCGGGAAGACCGTCCGCGGCCTTGTCCCGGGCGTGATAGACGGCATACCACACGCCGTCCGATTTGATCATGGAATGATGGCCGGTCCCCTCTTCAAAGTCGTTCGCCGAAAGGACCGGGGAGTAAGTATGCTCGTCGGGGTATTTCTCGAATTTCACCTTCGTGAGGTCGGTCTCGCCGGTTTTTGCCCGGGCGTATCCCACGTAATAGGTCGGCTGCTCGTAGCAGTTGCCCGAATACATCAGATACTGCCACTCTCCCTCCCGGAAATAGAAGGCGCCTTCGATGGTGTGCCAGTTGACGCCCTTTTCAAACCGGTCGCGCATGAAGATCTCCTCATCCAGCGTCGGGACCACCGCCGTCACCGGTTTCCCCTCCGCCGTCCAGGGATCCAGCATCCGATCCACCACGATATAAGTACCGGGCCGGTCGGAGTCGTAGCGGTTGGTGGAATAGAAGAGAAAGAGGCCCGCCTCGTTCTTCACGATGTGGGAATCGATGGAAAAGGGATGCAGAAGCTGTTTCGCGTGGATAAAGGGTCCCAGGGGCGAGCGGCTTTCGGCCACAAACATGGTCTGGCGGTGCCCGGCCTTGTCCGGGACGTCGCCGTAGAATTCAAAGGAGCAGTACATGTAGAAAACGCCGTCAAGCTCGATCACCGAAGGCGCCCAGTAATTTCGGTGATCCCCCACGGCGAACGCCTTCCCGGCAAAGCTCCATTCGCCCAGAAGCGAATCGGACTCGTAGGCGTACACCCCGTCGCCACCGGTGGTATAGATATAGTACCGGCCGCCGCTTTCGAGGATATAGGGGTCGGCCTGGCCTATATAATTCTCTTTGTCGATTTTCAGAAGATGCATCCCGGGTCCTCCTCAAAGCGACGCGATATAGCGTTTGAGATTCGCCGCTGAGATCTCGATGGCCCTCATCGGAGGTTCCATCCCCTCGAATTCGATGGAGACGAAGCCCTCGTAGCCGCTTCTTTGGAGAAGGCCGAGGCACTGAGGCACCGGCACGTCGCCGTGACCCAGAACGGTGCAGCGGATGAAATTCCCGCCGCGGCTCCGGAACCATCCCTCGCCCGGATCGGGAAGCATGCCGGGCCGGAGGAACATGTCCTTCACGTGCACGTGGAAGAGATTCGGAAGCACCTTGGCAAAGGCGATATCCGGCCGCTCGTCGGCGCAGGTGAAGTTGCCCATATCGCCGAGGATGCCGTAATTGTCGTGATCCACCGCCGTCACGATGGCAAGCACCCGGTCGCTGTCCTGAGCGAAAAAGCCGTGGTTTTCCATACAGGTCCTGACGCCGATGCCGGAGGCGTACTCGGTCACCCGTCTCACGCCCTCCGCGATGCGCGGGAGCACCGCCTCAAAGGTGCGGGCGCCTTTCTTCCAGTCGGGAAGCCCGTAGGCCACGTCGTGGCGCATCACCGGGGCGCCGAGAAGCTTTGCCATGTCGGCCTGGCGGCAGAGCCTTTCCACCTCTTTGTCGAGGTCTTCGACCAGCATGTTCCCCGAGACGGTGTAGCAGGGGATCGGGAGTCCCTCTTTTTCCGCGGCTTCACGCACCCGGAGAAGAAAATCCGGAAGCCCGCCCTCGGTCTTCAGGCCGGCCTCGGCGACCTCAAAGCCGTCGAGACCCAATTCTTTCGTCTTTCTGACGGCGTCGAAGATTGTAAACTCGCTGCCGTAGAGCTGGGAGAAGCTGTAAGAAGAGATCGAAGTTTTCATGGCGTTATTTCCCTTTCTCCTGTATCTCAATTCATAAAGTCCTTCAGCTTTTTGGACCGGGACGGATGGCGCAGCTTTCTCAGCGCCTTGGCCTCGATCTGGCGGATGCGTTCCCGGGTCACGTTGAATTCCCGGCCCACCTCCTCCAGAGTGCGGGCTCTGCCGTCCTCGATACCGAAGCGGAGCTTCAGGACCTTTTCCTCCCGGGGCGTCAGGGTGCCGAGCACCTCCAGAAGCTGCTCCTTGAGAAGCATGTAGGACGCGGCCTCCGCGGGCTCCAGGACGCCGTCGTCGGGGATGAAGTCGCCGAGGTGGCTGTCCTCTTCCTCGCCGATAGGAGTTTCCAGCGAAACCGGATCCTGGGCGATCTTCATGATCTCGCGCACCTTGTCGGGAGACATATTCATCTCCTTGGCGATCTCGTCCACCGAGGGTTCGTGACCCAGCTCCTGGAGAAGCTGACGGGACACGCGGATGACCTTGTTGATGGTCTCCACCATATGTACCGGGATGCGGATGGTACGCGCCTGGTCGGCGATGGCGCGGGTGATGGCCTGGCGGATCCACCAGGTGGCGTAGGTGGAGAATTTATACCCCTTTTCGTAATCGAACTTTTCCACCGCCTTGATCAGGCCGAGGTTCCCCTCCTGGATCAGATCCAGGAAGAGCATGCCGCGCCCGACGTAGCGCTTTGCGATGCTGACCACCAGACGGAGGTTGGCCTCGGCCAGCTTCTGCTTGGCCGTTTCGTCGCCGTGATACATCCTTTCGGCCAGCTCGTGCTCGGCCTCGGGAGTCAGAAGATCGACCTTGCCGATTTCCTTGAGGTACATCCGGACGTGATCGTCCACCGACAGGCCTTCCACCATGGCCTCGGGATCGGCCAGCTCCTCGGGCGGGATCTCTTCGATGTCGTCAAGCTCGATGGGCTCGTCGATGGGATCCTGGGAATAGTCCACCATCAGTTCGATGCCCATGCGCTCCAAAGTGTCGTTGAATTTGTCGATGGCGTCGCCGGTATAGCCCAGATCCTCCAGCGTCTCCAGGACCTCGGTGTAATTCAGCTTGTTGTTCTTTCTTCCCTTTTCGATCAGCTCGCGAAGGGCCGTGCTTTTGTTCTGTTCCTGTTCAGACATGCTATCCTCTCCCTTTCTTTCAGGTGCGGTTTTGCTCTTTTTTCAATTTCAGAAGCGCGGTCAGGTCGGCGGCCGAGCCGCCTCTCGCCCTGGCCTTCGCGTTTTCCAGTTCCACGACCGCGAGGTAATCCTCCAGAAGATCCTTCGGCGGCCCCTCGGGCGTCTTCATCAGGATCCCCGAAAGCAGCCTTCTCTCGTCCTGCGAGAGGAGATCGCCCAAGAGATCGGGGTTGACCGGGATCCCGGCCGAAAGCGACTGTCTGACCGCTTTCCAGATGTGAATCAGCGCCTCTTCCTCGGGATCCTCTTCGCCGAGCCGGCTTTCCGCTTCCCGGAAGAGCTCCGGGTTGGCGCTCACCAGCGAGATCACGCCCTCCACGGCCTGGGCAAGCCTGACGTTCCGGTAGCGGACGCTTCCCGCCTGTCTTTCGGCGTTCCCGGCGGGACGAAGGGTCTCGCGCATCTCGCGTCTTTCGGTCTGGCGGCGGCGTCTGCCCTGCGCCCTGCGGATCTCCGATTCGATGGTCTCCCGGCGGATGCCGGTGATCTCCGCAAGCTTTCCCGCGAAAAGCTCGATCTCGATGGCGCTGCGGAACCCGGAGACCATCGTCACCGCCTCGTTCAGGAAAGCAAGCTTTCCCTCGTCGGAGGAAAGATCGTATTTCCCGCGGATCTTGTCCAGGCGGTAGGCGGAGGAGTTTTCGCTCTCCTCCAGAAGCGCCCGGAAGGCGTCGGCTCCGTTCTTCTTGATAAACTCATCGGGGTCCTTGGCCCCTTTCATGCGCAGAACGCGGATCTTCACGTCCCGGGCGCGCAAAAGCTCGATGGCGCGCTCGGTGGCCTTCTGACCGGCCTCGTCGCTGTCGTAACAGAGGATCACCTCGCCCGTGCGCTTTTTGAGAAGCTCGCACTGCTCCTCGGTCAGGGCGGTCCCCAGAGAGGCCACCGCGTTGGTGAAGCCCGCCTGATGCAGCATCAGGACGTCCATATACCCTTCCGCGATGATGTAATAGGGCTCGGGAGTGTTCTTCGCGAGATTGAGGGCGAAGAGATTGTTGGATTTGTGATAGACGTAGCTTTCGGGAGAATTCAGATATTTGGGCTTTGAGTCGTCCAGCACCCGGCCCCCGAAGGCCAGAACGTTCCCGCTGACGTCGATGATGGGAAAGATCAGGCGGTTGCGGAAGCGGTCGTAGATCCGTCCCTTGTCGTTTTTCACCGCGAGTCCCGCGTCCAGAAGGTCCGCCTTGTCAAATCCCTTCTTCGCCATGGCGCGGATCAGGGCGTCCCATTCGTCCGGCGCGTAGCCGAGGCCGAACCGGCTGACCATCCGCGGCGCGATGCGGCGGGCGGCCATGTATTCCTTGGCGGGCTTCGCTCCTTCCCCCTGAAGCGATTCGTGGAAGAACCGCGCCGCCTCCCGGTTGAGGTTCAGAAGCTT
>CACYBP010000267.1 GCA_902772625.1 Oscillospiraceae bacterium | reverse complement strand
GCCTGCACCTACGTGTGGAACCCGGAGAAATTCCCCGATCCCGCGGGATTCGTGGCAAAGCTCCGGGACATGGGGTACCACGTGAACCTGTGGGAGCACGCCTACGTCTACCCCACCTGCCCGGTTTACGACGAGCTGAAGCCCCTTTCGGGCGACTATACCACCTTCCGGGGACTCGTGCCCGACTTCGCTCTTCCCGAAGCAAGGCGGATCTTCGCCGGGTTCCAGAAGAATCTCACGAAGCTCGGCGTGGACGGCTTCAAGGCCGACGAGTGCGACGGCAGCGACAACACCGGCGGTTGGTCCTTCCCGAACCACGCCTCCTTCCCCTCGGGGCTGGACGGCGAGCAGTATCACAATCTCTTCGGCACCCTCTACGCCCGGACCATGCACGAGGCGCTGGATCATAAGCCCACCCTTTCGGAGATCCGGAGTATGGGCGCCCTCGCCGCCTCCTACCCCTTCGTGCTCTATTCCGATCTCTACGATCACCGGGCTTTCGTGCGGGCGCTGGTCAATTCCGGCTTTTCCGGTCTTCTCTGGGCGCCCGAGATGCGCGGGGTAAATGACAAGAACGAGCTTCTGCGCCGTCTACAGACCGTGGTCTTTTCTCCCCAGTGCCTGATCAACGCCTGGAACTGTCCGAAGATCCCGTGGCTCGATTTTGACTGTCTGGACGAGGTGAGGGAGCTCCTTTCGCTCCGGGAAAAGCTGATCCCGAAGATCAAGGCCGCCTTCGACCGTTACCGCGAGACCGGCGTCCCGCCGGTGAGGGCCCTGGTCATGGACTACTCCGGCGACCCCGAGACACGCGGGATCGACGACGAGTATCTCTTCTGCGACGACCTTCTGGTGGCCCCCATCATCTCCGGGACGGGAGACGCGCGGGAGGTCTATCTCCCCGCCGGGAAATGGGTCGATTTCTATTCCGGCGAAGCCGTCCCCGCCGGGAGGTTCACCGTCACCACCGAAAGGATCCCGGTCTACAGGAAGATCGGGTGACCTGAAAAGAAGCGAAAGGAGCGCGGGCCGCAGCCCGCGCTCCTTCTTTTTCTTTTTTTTCAGACGATTTGCAGGATATTGACGCTGTGGGGCGGGAGAACGACCCTCATGCCCTTCTGATACAGGCCGAGGGCGGTCTCGGTGATCCCGATCTCGTTCCGTCCGATGTCGTTATAGGCGTTCTCGTCCGGCCCGTTGAGGGTGAAAAGCGTCGCCCTCTGCCCCTCTTCGGGCAGGGTCAGGACGATCTCAGCCGCGTCGCGCGGGTGCTTGTTCACCGCCGCCAGGGCGATCCCCTTCCGGTCCGACCACTTCGTGGCCAGAAGATCCAGACTTTCGACGGTTTTCAGGTCTCCGTCCTTGCCCTTGACGCGCCAGAGCGGAAGCGGCTCCCCGTGGAAAAGATCCACCACCGTGTCGCCCAGGCGGTTCACGTACAGATCGAACACGTGATAGGTGCTTCTCAGGACAAGGCCGTCGGGATGGCTCATGATCGCGCCGCGGGTGTTGAGGATCGGGGCGAAGTTCGCCATCTTCACCACGTCCGCGTGGCGGTTCATGGCGTTCAGGAAACAGGCCGAAAACACCGCATCGGCCATAGTGTACATGCTGTTGTCGTCGTTTTTGTCCCGGGGAGTGAGATAGTCGTCCTTCTCCACGCCCAGGGGGAGCGAATGGACGCGCGGATGGTGCCAGCTGCGAAGATTCCATTCGTCGAAGGCGATGGAGATCTTCCCGGTGAGATCCAGCGAATCGAGCATGCCCCGCGCCGCGCGGACCGTGCGGTCGATCCGCCAGGTGAAGGCCATGGCCGCCTCGTAATCCGCGGGCTCGTTCTTTTCGGGCATCATGTCCCAGTACTGGTGAAGCGAGATCCATTTCAGATAAGGACCGCAATGCTTCAGAAGCCCGTAGGTCCAGTCCAGATCGGGCAGCGCCGCGGCCGAAAGCTCGACGGTGGGATCCACGTGGCTCATAAGCTTCGCGGCCTCGCGCACCAGGCGCGGCCATTCCTCGGCGCTCTTCGCGCCGAGCTCCCAATGCCCGTAATTCTCGTTGCCGATGCTCCAGTATTTCACCCGGTGAGGCGCGGGGTATCCGTTTTCGATCCGTTCCCGGGCGAATTTTCCTTCATGAGGCAGGTTGCAGTATTCCACCCAGTCGCTCATTTCCTCGATGGAGCCGGTGCCGGCGTTGGTGCAGATATAAGGCTCGCACCCGATCTTCCGGCAGAGCTTCACGAATTCGTCAGTGCCGAAGGTGTTCGGCTCCTCCACGCGCCAGGATTTGTCGAAGGAGGGGACGCGGGTCTTTCCCACGCCGTCGTGCCAATGATAGGTGGACACGAAGCAGCCGCCCGGCCACCGGATCACCGGGACGCGGATCCTTTTCATGGCCTCGATGACGTCGGTCCGGAAGCCGTCCTCATCCGAAAGGGGATTTCCGGGATCGAAGATCCCGCGATAGACCTGACGGTGAAAATGCTCCAGGAAATGACCGTAGAGCATGGGGTCGCGCACGGCTTTTACCCGGCGAGGATCGATCTCCAGTGTGATGGCCACGGTCTTTCCCCCTTTATTTCCCGGTGAACACCGACATGGCGGTCTTCACGTCCTCCATCATGGCGTTTTCGGCGTCGAAAAGGGCGTCCTGGAACTGCTTGTATTCTTTCCCCGAGATGGCGGCGGCGCCCGCGCGGGACATATAGGTGTAATAATTGATCTTGCGCACGCCGCGTCTGATGACCTCGCGGTAGTCGGCGTGGGAAACGCCGCTTCCGCCGTGCATCACCAGCGGTATCCCGGTCAGCTCCCGGATCCGCGAGAGACGGGGCATGTCGAGCTTCGGCTCCCGGAGATAGAAGCCGTGCACCGTCCCGAAGGCGCAGGCCAGGGCGTCGATCCCGGTGTCCTTCACGAATGTCCGGGCAAGCTCCGGATCGGTGTAGATCGACTCGTCGTCCTGTACGCCGCCCTCCCGCGCACCCATGGAGCCGATCTCGGCCTCCACCGAAGCGCCGGTCTTTTTCGCTTCTTCCACGGCGATCAGGGTGTTTTTCGTGTTCTCCTCCGGAGTCAGGGCCGAGCCGTCGTACATCACCGACGTGAAACCCAGCCGGAGGCCGCGCTTCACGTAATCCAGATCGGTGCCGTGGTCGAGATGCACACACACCGGTACCTTCGCCTTCTCCGCCGCCCGGAGAAGCACCGGCGTGATCTCCTCCATGGTGCAAAGCCCCATTTCCTCATGCACCTGGGCGTGCATCAGGATCACCGGCTCGGAAAGCGCCTCGGCGGCGCGGAGGATGGCGTGCAGAGTCTGAAAATTCGGGGCGTTGAAAGAGCCCACCGCGATCTGCCTTTTCTCGGCGTCCAGAAGGACGTCCTTCATGGTGACAAGCATGGTTTTTCTCCTTTATTCGTTTTCATCCAGGCTCCGGACCGCCTTATAAAGGCCGGTATACCGGCGGTAAAGCGCGTCGTAAGCCTTCTTTCTCGATTCGTCGGGCAGGAAGAATTTGCGGACCGGCGCCATCGCCGCGGTGATCTCCTGAAGAGAGGGGTAGATCCCGACGGCCCGCCCGGCCAGAGCCGCGGTCCCCGCGGCGCCCACCTCGTCGCAGGCCAGGGCCGCGATCCGGACGCCCAAAACGTCCGCCTTGATGGAAAGCCAGAGGTCGCTTTTCGCGCCGCCTCCGGTGGCGCGAAGCTCCCGCACGCCCCGCACGTAGGGCTTAAGCGCGTCGAAATTCAGCCGCATCTCGTAGGAGGTCCCCTCCATCAAGGCGCGGTAAAGGTCGGCTTTCCCGGTTTCCAGCGTCATCCCCACCACCGCCGCCCGGGCGGAGGTGTCCATATACGGGGTGGCGGCGCCGGCAAAATGCGGCAGCACCAGAAGCCCCGACGGCTCCTTTGAAACCGCCTGATCCAG
>CACYBP010000266.1 GCA_902772625.1 Oscillospiraceae bacterium | reverse complement strand
GGGGCTTTCCCGGTTCAGGAGACGGTTCGCGTAATCCGCGGCGGAAAGCAGGGGCTTTTCGTAGAGGATGCCGCCGTTCATGTCGTTGATGCGGGCCTTGTCGTGGGTATCCGACCCGGCGGAGATCTGAAGCCCGTGGAAAAGGGCATAGCAGAGGGCGGCGAGGTTGTCGTTGGCGGTATTGGCGGTGTTGATCCCCTCGATCCCGTCCACGCCCTCCAGAAGCAGATGGATCTTCTTGATATAGAACCGGTCGCGGAAGGGATGCGCCTGCATCACGGCCCCTCCGGCGCCGTGCACGGCCGCGAGCATGTCCTCCCGCGTCCATTCCGGAATCTCCGGGTGCGCCAGCAAGAATTCTCTCCCCACGCCGTAGATCAGATATTCGTCGCCGTCAAAGTTCTCCTCGATCCCGAAAAAGACCTTGAAGCCGATCTCATCCCCGGCTTTTTTGGCCTCTTCGTACCCCTTCATGTAGGCGTCCACGTATTCCGGCCAGGGAAGATCGCGGGCGGGGCGGGTATTTCCATGAAAGAAATGGTCGGTGATAAAGATGCCGTCGTATCCCCGGGCCTTGAAGATGGCGGGATACTCTCTCCCGGGCGTGACGCCGCAGGCGCTGGATTCCACGGTGTGCATATGGGTCTCGTAACGGTACATAGTCAGCTCCTTTTGTTTCTTTTTTCTATCAGATCTCCGGCGTCCCGGAGGAGCGAATCGATCTCCTCTCCGGTGCGCGCGAAGGATACCACGAAACGGTAAACGCTTTTCTCCCCGTCCGGCTTTTCCCAGAATTCAAAGGCGTATTTTTCCCGGAGGCAGGCGGCCTCCTCCTCCGATAAGAGGACGAAGACCTGATTGGTGGGGCTTTCCACGTAAAGCTCCGCCCCGGCCTTCCGGAGGCCGTCGCTCAGGCGGCGGGCCAGCCCGACCGCCTCCTCCGCCAGGCGGAAATAGAGTCCGTCCTCAAAAAGAGCCTTGAATTGCAGCCCGAGAAGCCACCCTTTGGCCAGCATCGCGCCCCTCTGCTTTTCCAGATACCGGAATTCCCGCGCCTTTTCCGGGTCAGGGAAGACCAGCGCCTCGCCGAAAAGCATGCCGTTTTTGGTGCCGCCCACGGTGAAAACGTCGGTATACCGGGCGATATCCCGGAGGGTGAGGCGATCCCCCGCGGCTGCGAGAGCGGAGCCCAGCCGGGCCCCGTCCAGATAGAGGGGGACCCGGAACTCCTCCGCGGCCTCCTTCAGGGCCCGAAGCTCCTCCCGGTCGTAGACCGTACCGAGCTCGGTGGGGTTTGAAATATAGATCATGCCGGGCTTCACCGTGTGCTCCCGGATCTCGTTTTCCCGGTGGGAAAGAAGCGCGGCCCGCACCTCCCCGGGACGAAGCTTTCCCGCGTGGGAGGGAAGGGTCAGGACCTTGTGGCCCGCGGCCTCCACCGCGCCGGTCTCATGCTGGGCGATATGGCCGGTTTCGGCGCTGATCACGCCCTCCCAGGGGCGGAGCAGGAAAGCCGCGGCGGCGGAATTCGTCTGGGTACCGCCCACCAGGAAGTGGATCTCGGCGTCCTCTTTTCCCATGGCGCGCCGGAGAAGCTCCTTCGCCTCCCGGGTGATCTCGTCCTCGCCGTAGCCCACGGTGGGCACGAGATTGTGCTTTTCCAGCGCCCGGAGCACCGCGGGATGGGCGCCTTCGCTGTAATCGTTCAGAAAGCTGATCATAAAAGTCCTTTCAGAGAGAAGCGGTGAAAGCCGATGTAGTTGGAATCGTGGAAGTTTTCCGCGCCGTTGAAGGCCGAGCGGACCAGAACGAGAAGCTCGTCCCCCTCCAGGAGGAAGGCGGGGTATTGGAACCCGACCTCGTCCAGGGGGTATTCCTCCTTATTGACCACGTCGCCGAGCAGGGTCCAGTTTTCCAGATCCTCCGATAAGAAGACCGAAAGCACGGTCCGCCGGGGAAGCCGGTTGCCCACGGCGATATATTTTCCGGAGGAATGCCGCCGGATCTCGAACTTGGAATGCCCGAAGGGAAGGGAGAGGAATTTTTCAAAAACCGGGAGCTTATCCGGGTCGTTTTTGTCAAGGCCCAGAAGAAGCCCCGTGCCGTCCCCCACCCGGAGGATATCCTTCAGGCTGCCGTCGGGAGCCGGAACGACGTTGCCCTCGATGGCGCCGGGAGTGGGATACGCGCCGGGCCAGGCGCGGTCGTAGGGAAGAAAGCCCGTGAAGCGCCAGTTGTCCGCGTCCAGAAGGTCTCCCTCCGCGCCGGCCGAGAAGGCGCCCATGGCGAACCGGCCCTTGCTCCAGGCGCCGTATTCGATCCCGGTCCAGATCCGGCCCTCCGCCTCGCAGACGGGCATCGGCGCCCGGTGGGGTCCTGCCTCTCCCGGAGAAGAGGAACCGCGCAAAAGCACCGTCGGCGTGCCGAAATGGCCCTCCGCGTCGCCCCTGCCGATGAGAAGGTCGCCGTATTCCGTGGAGATCCCGATGAGATAAAGCTCTCCCCGGTGGAGAAAAAGCGTCCCCCAGAAGCAGGGGAAGATATCGGTCAGGTAGCGCCAGGTCTTCCCGTCGTCGTCGGAGGCGAAGATCAGGGTCAGATTCTGCGGCGCGCCTCCGTCGAAAATATCCATGGAGGCCAGAAGTCTCCCTCCCGGAAGCCTCACCAGCGAAGGGGAGCAGGTGTGCCTCCCCGAGAAGGCGTAATAAGGATCCCGGGGATGAAGATAATTCACCACGGTTCCGGGATATTCCCCGGTGCGGAAAAGGCGGACCGCGCTTTTCCGGCCCTTTTCATCCTCCACGTAAGTCTTGTATCCGTAGTCTTTTTTCAGCCCCGTCACGCGGGAAAAGGTCCCCTCCGCGGGGTATTCCCGCCACGCCTCGTTTCCCTCCGGCGCGGCGAAAACATGGAAGCTTTTCCCCTCGCCCGGGAGCCATTCGATCTCGCACCCGTCTTCAAAGGGCGCAAGGCGCGTGATCGCGGGGTTATCAAGTTCCCGGATCCTGTCATAGGGGATATAGGGGCGGAAGCTCCATTCAGATCGGCATTTCACGGGGATCACTCCTTCCTTTCCGCGGCGCGGGCGGGGACAAGCCCGGGGCGGCCCGGGCTTCTGTCCTTTATCATACCACAGAAGAGGCGCGGTTTTCAATCTTTTTTCGCCCTTCTCCGCGCTTGACCGGGGGGCTGGCTTCTGCTATACTGGAGCCGGAGGGAGGCGTCATTTCGCGCCTTCCGGGAAAGGAAGAAAACGGCCATGAAGAAAAAAACGGTCTTTATCGCTCTTCTCGCCCTCGGAGGCGTTCTGATCCTCCTTCTCGGGATCGCGGCTTACGCCGAATGGGCGGGTTTTCCCTATCAGAAGGACTTCACGCTCTCGAAGATCGCGGCGGGGGAAAACGAGCCCGGCGAAGAGCGCGTCCTGACGCTTAAGGGGCGGATGGAATATCACGTTCTTTCGGGAAGGCCTCAAAGATTCGTGGGGACCGCTTCTGTCAGGGGGCTTTACGAGCCCCTTTCTCCCCCGACCCTTTACGCCTCGCTCTACGACGACGGATCCGGCACGGTGGCGGGCGGCGCGTTTTCCGATCTGCCCTTCCCCTTCCAGCCGGTGTTCTACTGGGATAAGGAGACCGGGCTCCTGCTCCTCCCCGCGGAGGAGGAATACGCCCCCCGGGAGATGACCTTTTACGTGACCGGCCGGCACACCAGAGACGACGTCCTCGGGACCTGGTTCCGGAACTCATAAAGGAGGAACGTTTATGAAAACCGTACTGTGGGGCGACGGTCTGCACGACGACACAGCCGCCATCCAGGAGCGCATCGACGAGGCCCGGCACGAGCTCCGGCTCCCCGATCCCGAGGCCTTCTATCTGATCTCCCGCCCGCTGGAGCTTCCCTCGGATTTCAAGCTGGTCCTTCCGCGCTTCGCGGAGGTGCGTCTGGCGCCGGGTTCCAACTGTCTGATGCTGAAAAACAGGACCGTGCCCGACCGGAAGGAACGGGTGACCGATCCCCTCTGGGACTACGTGAACGACTTCTCCCCCGATTTCACCGCGAAGAACATCGAGGTGGAGGGCGGCGTGTGGAATTTCAACAACAAGAATCAGGCGCCCAATCCCATGGAGGTCAGCGAGTTTTTTCCCGGCGGCAGAAGCTACACCGGTTTCATCTTCCTCTTCTTCCGCGTGGACGGGCTCCGGCTTTCCTCCATGACCCTCAAGGATCCGGTGACCTTCGCCGTGACCCTGGACGCGGTGACCCATTTCACGGTCGATCACATCCTTTTTGATTTCAACCACGGCAACCCCCGCGCCACCAACATGGACGGGATCCATCTGAACGGCGGGTGCCGCTTCGGCGAGATCTTCGATCTGAAGGGCGCGTGCTACGACGATCTGGTGGCCCTGAACGCCGATGAGGGCACCGCCGGCCCCATCTCGGATATCACGGTCCGCGGGATCTACGCCGAGGGCTGCCACAGCGCGGTCCGGCTCCTTTCGGCCAATTATCCGGTGAAAAACGTGCACATTTCTGACGTGTACGGCACCTATTTCCAGTACTGCATCGGCATTTCGCGGTTCTATCCCACCCGTTCCCACGGTTTTTTCGACGGGATCACCCTGGACCGGATCTACGCCGCCAAGGCGCCGCGGCTGGACGTCTACGGCAAGAAGGGCACCTACGTGTATCCCCTGATCTGGATCCAGTCGGGGCTTCATATCGGCTCGCTCCGCATCTCGGAGCTTCACCGCCGGGAGGAGGAGAACGCCGTGGAGACGATCCACGTCGACGGGGACGTGGTGATCCGGGATCTCGTGCTCGATCATATCACCACTGAAAATCACGCGGGCGGCGAGATGCCCCTGTTCGTGAATCACGGGCTGGTGGAGCGTCTTTCCGCCCGGGATCTTTCTGCCGACGGAGAACCCGTGGAGCTATAAAGCCTTTTTGATAAAACGCGCCGCCCGCCGGTTTTCCCGGCGGGCGGCTTCTCGCTTCACTTTCACTCGTTCATTCGTTTTCAAAAAGGCGGGAGGTGATCCCGTAGGCGATCTCCTTATTGAGACGCAGGTCGTTTTCAAAGTCCGAAAGCTCCGGATAGCCCAGGACGTAGCTGTCGAACACCGAACCGACGTAGAATCTTTCTCCCTTCACGCCGCACCAGCCGTATCCCAGGGCGCCGTCGCCGATGAAATACAGCCCCTCGTAGCACACCGGCGCGAAGGCGACGGCCTCGCTTTCGTTATTGAGGCGGTAGGTGATCTTATAGACGTCGTAGAAGAGATTCCTCGCGGGATCCTCCGCCGC
>CACYBP010000265.1 GCA_902772625.1 Oscillospiraceae bacterium | reverse complement strand
GACCGTCAGCTCCGGCACCATCGCCAAGCGCGCCGCCACCAACGCCCTGAGCTCGGTGGCCCGCTCGGGCGCGACCTCCATCGTGCGGGGTCTTTTCGGCAACAAGAGATAAATCAACCTCAAGCCCGCTTCTTTTCCGGGAGGCGGGCTTTGTTTTTGCCCGGAAGAGGGCGGCCCGTACTTGAAAACCGGGTCGGCTTTTGCTATAATGAAAAGAGAGAAAAGCCGGGTTCCCCGGCGCAGGAGACCTTCGGAGGGCCTGCCCTCCTTTAAAAAAAGAAAGGAAGACGTGGATATGAAGACGATCAAGGACAAGTACCTTCTGGTAGGCGCGGATTTCGCGGGATATCCCCTGAAGGAAGCCGTGGTGGCGCATCTGAAGGCCAAGGGCTGGAAGATCACCGACGTGGGCGTCACCGATCCCGACGCGGAGGACACCGATCTGATGTTCCACCGCATCGGCCTCCGGGTGGGCAGCATGATCTCCGAGGGCGAATTTGAGCGCGCCCTGGTCTTCTGCGGCACCGGCATGGGGATCCACATCGCCGCCAGCAAGTGCCCGCACGTGCACGCGGGCGTGGTGGAAAGCGTTCCGGCGGCTCTCCGGGCCATCACCGGCAACGGCGTGAACGTCCTGGCCATGGGCGCCTTCTACGTGGCGCCGCAAATGGGCTGCGACATCGCCGACGCGTATCTCGGCGCCGAGCTCGGCTCCGGATACGAATGGTGGAAGAATTTCTACGAATTCCACAAGCTGGCCATCGACGAGCTGGAGGCCTTCGATTACGAGGAATACAAGAAAAACGGCTTCAAGGTGAAGCATCTGGGCGATTATCCCCTGAAGCTGGAGACCAAGCCCGAAGAATAAGACCGGAGCGGGGAAAAGGCGGCGGCCTTTTCCCCGTACCGTGAAAGGACCGGAAAACTCTCTATGAAAATCACCGGCGCGGTGTTTGATCTGGATCACACCCTGTTCGACCGATACGCCACCCTCCGCGCGCTCGCGCCGTTTCTTGTCGAACGGCTCGGAGAGGATCTCATGCCCGGCGTGGATCCCCGAAGATTTGCAGAAGAGCTTTCGGCGGCCGACAGGCTCTATATCGTCGAAGGCTGGGAAAGGATCTTCTCCGCCCTGATCGACCGGGGGATTTTACGGAAGAGCGCGGACTTTTCCCGCTACGCCGAAAGCCTCTACGCGGGCTTCCGGCGCACGGCGGTGCCTTTCCCCTTTGAGGACGCCTTCTTCCGGGCACTCCGGGAAAGGGATCTGAAGGTCGCCCTGATCACCAACGGCTCTGAAAGCGTGCAGGGGGCGAAGCTCGGACTCCTGGATATGGCAAGGCGGTTCGATGAGATCGTCATCGCCGACGGGGAAAAGATCCCGAAAAAGCCCGATCCCGCGCCCTTCCGCCTGATGGCCGAAAGGCTCGGGGAAGAGCCGGGAACTCTTCTTTACGCGGGTGACAACCCGCTTAACGACGTAGACGGCTCGCGCCGGGCGGGATATATCCCGGTCTGGGTCAGGACCACCGGCGTCTGGTGCGAAGGGATCGAAAAAGCGCCCTATGAAGTGGATACGGTCGCGGAGCTTCCGGCCCTGATCGACCGGCTTCGAAACGAAGCCTGATCCGGACCGGCGCAAAACGGCAGGAGAGGATCAATATGGAAAAACAGGAAAACCGGGCGCCGGTGGGACGGAAATTCAAGGAAGTCCCGGTGCCCTCCGCGATCCCGATCTGGGCGGCGGCGGGGGTATGGATACTCGCGGCGCTGTTCTTTCCCATGGCACATCTGTGGCAGATCCTTCTGGTCGCCCTGGTCTCGGCGGGGGTGGGCTTCCTTGTGAAGCTCGTTCTCCCGAAAAAGACCCGGCGGGTGGAGGTCCCGTTTGCCAGCGGGAATGTCGCTCTGGACGACGCAGTGGGAGAGCTTGACCGGGTGGCCGACGCGATCCTGGGAAACGCCGCTCTGGTGAAGGCGGGGAAACCCTCCTCGGCGCTCCTGATGGAAAAGATCGCGGAAGGGATCGCGAAGATCCGGGAGGCGGTGATCGCCTCTCCGGACGATCTTGCGAAGCTGCGGCGCTATATCAATTATTATCTGCCGGTGGCGGTGAAGCTCACCGAAAAATGCGTGCTCCTTTCGCGCCATCCCGACGCGGGGGAGAACGCGGAAAAGACCGGAAACGCGGCGGAGGAAGGCCTTGTTTCGGTGCTGGACGCCACGAAGAGACAGTACGACGCCCTGTTTGCCGACGACGTACTGGACATCACCTCCGACGTGCGCGTGCTGGAAGCGATGCTCAATAAAGACGGAATGAAGTGATTTCCGCTTTCGAAAAGACAAAAAAGAGAAAAGACGAAAGGAAGACCGTATATCATGGAAAACAAGACTCCCGAATTCAAGCTGACGCTGGATCCCTTCGGCACGCAGAAGGCGGCCGAGGCCGAAAAGAGCGCCCTGGAGCTGGAGACCGTAAAGGCCGGCGCCGAGGAGCTCGCCGCCATGACCGAAGCGAACCTCACCCCGGAGGAAAAGAAGATGGTGTCGGATTTCGCCGAGACCATCGACATTACCGACTCCACCCAGGTGATGCAGTACGGCGCGGGCACCCAGCAGAAGGTGGCCGATTTCTCCGACGGCGCCCTGAAGGCGGTGCGCACCCGCGATCTGGGCGAGGTGGGCGACGATCTTTCCAAACTGGTGGGCGAGCTGAAAAGCTTCAACGGAGAAGTGAACGACAAGGGCTTCCTCGGGCTTTTCCGCGGCGCGAAAAAGAAGGTCGCCACCCTGAAGGCGCGTTACGACAAGGTGGAGGTCAGCGTCAACGACATCGTGGGCGTTCTGGAGGGACACCAGGTCACCCTGATGAAGGACGTGGCGGTGCTGGATCAGCTTTACGACGCCAACCTCAACTATTTCAAGGAGCTTTCCATGTATATCATGGCCGGAAAGCAGAAGCTGGCCCATGAAAGAAGCGTGACCCTGCCCGCGCTGAAAGAAAAGGCGAAGGCCTCGAATCTCCCCGAGGACGCTCAGGCGGCCAACGATTTCGCCGCTCTGTGCGACCGGTTTGAAAAGAGGATCTACGATCTGGAGCTGACGCGCATGGTCTCCATCCAGATGGCGCCGCAGATCCGCCTGGTGCAGGGCAACGACAACCGCATGTCCGAGAAGATCCAGTCCACCGTGGTTAACACCATCCCCCTCTGGAAGAGCCAGATGCTGCTCTCCCTGGGCCTTGCCCATTCCGAAGAGGCGCTGAAGGCCGAGAGAGCGGTCACCGACATGACCAACGATCTCCTGAAGAAGAACGCCGAAAAGCTCCACCAGAGCACCGTGGAGATCGCGAAGGAATCGGAGCGCGGCATCATCGATATCGAGACCCTGACCCACACCAACGAAGAGCTGATCGCCACCCTGGACGACGTGCAGAAGATCAGCGCCGAGGGCAAGGAGAAGCGCCGCGCCGCCGAGGCCGAGCTGTCCCGCATCGAAGGCCAGATCAAAGAAAAGCTCCTGGAAGTGCGGAATTAAGCTGCGATGAAAAGCAGAAGCTTTTGGGAAAACCGGCCCCTGGCCTGGGTCGGGCTTGCCCTGATCGTGCTCCTCGCGATCTTTCTCGGGGCGAACCGGACGGTAGCTTCGCTTTCGGGGAAGGTGGAAAAGGCCTATACCGAACGCACCGAAGCCTACGGCTCGGTCACCGAGGATCTCGGGAAATACGCCGATTACGCCTCCCGCCTTTCAAGCCTCGCCGGGGACGGGGGAGAAGAACTCCGGAAAGCGCTCTCGCTTTTCGATGAGGAGAAAAGCTCTCCCTTCGGCGTGACGCACGGGATCGACCCGGTGCACCGGGCGGCCGCCGCGGTCTATCAGACCCTCCAGACCTCCGGGGAGGAGGAGACGGCGAAAAAGGCCACCCTGTATTTTTACGAGATGGATTCCACCTGGATGAGGCTCAGAAACAACGCGTCCTACGCCCGCGCCGCCGCGCGCTACAACGCCGCGGTGAAGGGCTTCCCGGCGTCGCTTCTCACCTTCGGACGGAAAGAAGCCGTCACCTTTGATTGAATTTCACTTGAAACGCTTTGGAAAAGGGGGAAGACCGGCATGAAGAAAGACCTCAAGCGCCTTCTGGCGATGGCGCTTCTTCTCACGGCGCTTCTTTCGGCCTGCGCCGGAAAAAGCGACGCGGACATCCCGTCGCCGACCTCCTCCTTTTACGTGTACGACGGCGCGAACGTCCTCGCCGAAAGCACCGAAAAGGACGTCGTCGCGAAGAACCGGAGCCTTTCAGCTCTCACCGGGGCCCAGATCGTGGTGGTCACGGTGGAGACCACGGGGGACCGGGACATCGCGGATTACGCCCACGCGCTGTTCAACGCCTGGAAGATCGGCGACCGGGAGAAGAACAACGGCGTTCTCCTGCTCCTCTCCATCGAAGAGGACGATTACTGGGCCCTGCAGGGCGAGGGGATAGAGGATCTTCTGTCCTCAGGCGTGCTGAAACTGATGCTGAACGCCGATCTCGAGCCGGATTTCGCCGTGAAGCGCTACGATTCGGGGGTCAGGAAGATCTTCGCGTCCCTGATCTCCTTCTTTGAGACCGCCTACGGCGTCACGGTGGAGGCCGAAACCGGGGAGGAGGGCGAAAGCGCCGTTTCCGAAACCTCCCCGGCCGAAAGCGAGACCGGCGGCATGATCCCCTCCCGCCCCGAAAGCGGGGAGAGGGACACCTCCCCGGCCGGGACCGAGGCGGAGGAAAAGGGCTTTTCCTTCTTCGGCTTCGTCAAGACCGTGATCAAGGTCGTCCTGATCGCCGCGGCGGTGCTGATCGTGCTTCTGATCCTGATCGTCATCATCGCCGCCATCGCCTACCGGCCAAGAAATCCGGTGGAGATCCCCCGGTCGCACACCACCTTCCGCAATCCCCATTCCTCCTCCTTCCGCCGGAGCTTCGGCGGATCGGGACCGCCCCCGCCGCCCCCGCACTTCGGGAATTTCGGCGGCTTCGGCGGCACGGCGCGCCGCTCTTCTTCGCGCTCCTCCTTCGGCTCCTTCTTCGGCGGGTCTTCGGGAGGAGGCGGCTCTTCCCGCCGGTCGGGCGGTTCCCGGCCCTCGGGCGGATTCCGGCCCTCAGGCGGATCCTTCCGGGGCGGCGGAGGCCGTTCCCGCGGCGGCGGCGCCGGAAGACGGTAAGGACGG
>CACYBP010000264.1 GCA_902772625.1 Oscillospiraceae bacterium | reverse complement strand
GGGAAAGAGCTTTCCAGATTCAGACCGGGGACGAGCGGATGCGCGTGACGGTCGGCGAGCCGGTGTATGATAACGGCGTTACGGAGTACAGGATCCGGGCGGAGCTTCCGGAAAAAGCCAAGCCGAAGCCGGTGACGATCCTTTGGCATGAGAAGATGAAAAACGTCGTCGCCGTCTGGCACCCCTCCTCGGGGCGGGATCATTCCATCCGGCAATGGTTCAACCGGACCGTGAACCGCTCCTATTTCCAGTTCGGCGCTCCGGAGCTGGAAACCGTGGGCGACAGGGGGATGAACGCCTTTCACGTCGCTCTTTCCGATCCGGTAACGCCCACGGAGATCGCCTTCTGGGTGGAGGATCTGGAGCAGAAATACGAGCTGGGCTTCAGCGTCAGACTCTTTGCCGGCGATACCGACGCGCTGACCTCCTATGAGACGGTCCTCAGGATCGACGAACGGAGGATCCCCTACTATCAGGCGATCCGGGAGACCGCGGCCTTCTGGGAAAGGTGCGGATACGGGATCCCGCGTCCTTCCGACGGCAGCGAGGACGCGCTGTATTCCTCCTGGTACAATTTCCATCAGGCTCCGAAGGGCGAAAAGCTTCTGAAGGAGCTTGAGATCGCCGCATCGCTTGGCTTCAGAACGCTGATCCTGGACGACGGATGGCAGTTCGCGGGGCCGTCGGTCGGCGATTACGCCCTTTGCGGGGAGTGGGAAATGGATCGGGAGAAGTTCCCCGATTTCAAGGAGTTCGTCCGGAAGGTCCATGCCCTCGGCATACGGGTGATGGTGTGGTTTGCCGTTCCCTTCGTGGGAAAGAAGAGTCCGCTTTTTGACCGGTTCCGTGAAAAATACCTCTTCGTGGAGGACGGCGGGATCAACGCCGGCGTGCTTGACGTGCGGTTCCCGGAAGCCCGGGCGTTCATTCTTTCGGCCTATAAAAGATTTCTGCGGGAATACGATATCGACGGCTTCAAGCTGGATTTCATCGACGCGATCCGCCCGGAAAAGGACACGCTGCCCTACGATCCTCTCACCATGGACGCCGAAACGGTGGGAGCCGGGGTGGAAAAGCTCCTCAAAGAGATCGTCGGGGAGCTGGGCGCGATCAAGCCGGGTCTGCTTTTCGAGTACCGCCAGAACTACGTGGGACCCGCCATCAACCGCTTCGGGAACATGCTGCGGGTGGGCGATTGCGCCTACGATGCGGTCACAAACCGGATCGGCATCGCCGATATCCGCCTGATGGGGTATCCCGTCGCGCCGCACGCGGATATGCTCTTCTGGTCGCCGGAGGAGGATATCGCGCTGTGCGCGCGCCAGCTTCTCAATATCCTCTTCGCCGTTCCGCAGATCTCGGTGCTCCTGGAGGAGAGCACCGAACGGCAGAAAATCCTTCTGAAACGCTTCCTTTCCTATTGGGAGGAAAACCGCAGGATCCTTCTTCACGGCGAATTCCGCCCGCTCTTTCCCGAGGCGAATTTCCCGGTGATCGAGGCGGAGGGACCGGAGAAGACCGTCGCCGTGCTCCACGGTGTCAGATATTATGCCTGGAGAGGGAAGGCGCTGGATCTTTTCCTGGACGACGACGAGGACGGCCTGATCCTGGAAAACCCCACGGACAAAGAGCTTTCGGCGTCGGTCTTCGGGGAATTCGGGGCCGAACCCGGGGGTGTTTTCACTCTCGCTCCGGGAGCGCTTGTGCACATCCCCGTGCCGCGGATGGGACTTCTGAAAGTCGTCGAAAAGATTTGATAAAATCGCCGGGCGGTCTTGACCGCCCGGCGATCGCTGCGAATAAGAGCACAAGCGGGAAAACGGGAGGCCTTCGCGCCTCTGCCTCTCCCGGAGCTCCCCGGGCTTTTCCCCTTCCGGGGGAGGACCCGGGCGGTTCCGGAGGAGCTCGCCCTTGCCGGACCGGCAGGGGAGACACGGATTTCCGATTGTTTTTTTCATAAAGTTGTGCTATGATAACTCCGGGCCGCGGGGCCCAAAGCTCAACCCGAAAAAGGAGAACCGTTCATGAAATCTTTTGCTCCCAAAAGAGCGACTGTATTTGCTCTGCTCCTTGCGCTGCTTCTGGCTCTGGGCATGACCGGGATACTCGCGCCGCGGGCTCTGGCCGCCGGCGGGGAAT
>CACYBP010000263.1 GCA_902772625.1 Oscillospiraceae bacterium | reverse complement strand
TCGCGCGCTGCCGCCCGGGCTTCCCGGTCAAGCTCCCGGATCGCGCCGTAATCAGAGGGGGTGGGGTGCGCAACGCGCATAAGGGCGGCCTCCACGGCCCGGGGAATGTCGGTGAAGGCGATCTTTCCGGCGAGGAAAGCCGCCACGGCCTCCTCGTTCGCGCCGTTCAGGACCACCGGCGCGCCCTGCCCTTCTTCCGCGGCCTCCCGGGCCAGACGGAGGCAGGGGAAGGCGGCGGGATCGGGTTCGTAAAAGGTCAATCTGCCCGCCTCGGCAAGCGACAGGGGCTTTACGGGGGAGGGGAGCCTTTCGGGATAGGTCAGGGCGTATTGGATCGGAAGACGCATATCGGGAAGGGCGGCCTGCCCGATCACCGCGCCGTCCCTGTAGGCGACGAAGGAGTGGAAAACGCTTTCCCGGTGGATCACGATCTCGATCTTTTCCGGGGGCATATCGAAAAGGCGCATCGCCTCGATCAGCTCCAGCCCCTTGTTCATCAGGGACGCCGAATCCACCGTGATCTTCGGCCCCATGGCCCAGTTGGGATGGCGCAGGGCGTCGGCGGGGGTGACGCGGGAAAGAAAAGCGGGGTCGCGCCCGAAAAAGGGCCCGCCCGAGCAGGTCAGGATCAGATGATCCACCTCTCCGTGGGTCCCGTTCTGAAGACACTGAAAGATGGCCGAATGCTCCGAATCCACCGGCAGCATGCGGATCCCGGCCTTCCGGACGCGCTCCAGAAAGAAATCTCCGCCGCAGACCAGGGTCTCCTTGTTGGCAAGGCATAATTCGTGCCCCGCCTCCACCGCGGCCAGAGTGGAGGGAAGTCCGGCGATCCCCGAAAAGGCGCAGAGCGCCGCGTCGTAAGAGGGCATGGCGGCGATCTCTGCCGCCGCGTCCTCGCCCGCGAGGATCTTTACGCCGAGATCGGCGACCCGCATCCGCAGGTCCTTTGCCGCCTCCTCGTTCCGGAGAGAGGCGTAAGCGGGGCGAAAGGCGCGGATCTCTTCCTCCATCAGGGCGGCGTTTTTGTCGGCCGAGAGAGAAAAGGGACGCATGGAAAGCTTCTCCATCACGTCCAGCGTCTGCCGGCCGATGGAGCCTGTGGAGCCGAATACGGCGATTTTTTTATCCTGTAGTTTCATGAGATCAACGGTAAAAGGCGCACCGCTGCGAAGGCCAGGGGCAGAACGAACAGAACGCTGTCGAACCGGTCCAGAACGCCGCCGTGACCCGGCATCAGATTGCTGTAATCCTTTATATGATTTTCTCTTTTGATCAATGACATGGAGAGATCTCCCACCTGGGAGACCACCGAACCGAGAAGCGCCAGAAGCAGAAGCGGGAGGATATGCGGCGAAAGCGAAAAGCAGAACCGGAGGATCAAAGCGTATCCCGCCGTCAGGAGAAGGCTTCCCAGAACGCCGCCCACCGCGCCTTCCACGGTTTTTTTCGCGCTGATATGCTCGATCAGCTTGTGCCTGCCGAGAAGCATCCCGGTGAAATAGGCGAAGGTGTCGCATCCCCAGGCGATGAGGAAGGGGAGCACGATCAGGAACCGCCCCTTATCCTCCATGAGGATCACCGGAAAGGCCGAGAAGAACACCGGGATCACCACGGCCGCGAAGACCGCGGCGGTGATCTGGGCGAACCGGAAGCTTTCCCCGTGCCCCATGGCGTAGACGAAAAGGACCGTGATCAGAAGAGCATAGAGGAAGATCGCGTAGGCGGGATCCAGCCCGAAGGTGAAGGCAAGGGGCGCGAATCCTGAAACCGGCACCGTGAGAAAAAGCACGAGCCTGGATTTCACAAGGCCGGTCTTTCCCAGAAGCTCGTAGGCCGCGGCCATGGAGAGAAGCGACGCCAGGATCGCCGAGCACCAGGCGGGCAGAAAGAACAGTACAAAGAGAAACAGCGGCAGAAGGACGGCCGCCGTCACGATACGCTTCAGCATGAGGGCCTCTCTTTCCCGTACCGGCTCAGACGTTGCCGAAGCGGCGCTTTCTTCCCCGGAACCAGGTCAGGGCTTCCTCGATATCCTTGCCGGAAAAGTCGGGCCAGAGCACGTCGGTGAAATAAAGCTCGGCATAGGAGCCCTGCCAGAGAAGGAAGTTGGAAAGCCTCTTCTCCGCGCCGGTGCGGATGATCAGGTCGGGATCGGGCTGCCCCGCGGTATAGAGATGGGAGGTGATATCTTCCTCGGTGATCTTCGTCATGTCGCGCCCTTCGGCGGCCAGGGCGCGCACCGCGTGGACGATCTCGTCCCGGGAACCGTAGTTGACCGCCACGTTGACGTGAAGGCCGGTGGTCTTTTTCGAAAGCTCGTGGAGCTTTTCCATTTCGGACCGGATATCCTCCGGGAAGATCGAAAGATCCCCCAGGAAATGGAGCCGCACGTTCTTTTCCAGAAGAGAGGAGAGCGATTCGGCCATATATTTGCGCAAAAGCCGCATGATCTCGTCCACCTCGTCCTTGGGGCGCGACCAGTTTTCGGTGGAAAAGGCGTAGACCGTCAGATATTCCACCTGCGTGTTTTTGTTGAGATACTCGGCGATGGAGCGGAAGGTCTCGCTTCCCACCGAATGCCCGGCCTTGCGGGGCAGCAGACGCTTTTTCGCCCAACGGCCGTTTCCGTCCATGATGATCGCCACGTGGCGGGGATAAATCAGTTTGTTTTCCATCCTATTTTGACCATACCGCTCCGCGATATTCTCGCGAAGCGGCAGTTCCTTCTCCCGGTTTTCAGATTTCGAGAAGCTCTTTCTCCTTCTTGGAGGCGGCGGCTTCCACCTTTTTGACATATTCGTCGGTGAGATCCTGAAGCTCCTTTTCGCAGATCTTCAGATCGTCCTCGGTGATCTCGGACTTCTTCTTCTGGCCCTTGAAGAACTCCACCGCGTCGCGGCGGACGTTGCGGACGGCGACCTTGCTCTCCTCGGCGTACTTGTGCACGAGCTTGGTCAGGTCGCGTCTTCTCTCCTCGGTGAGGGGCGGGAAGGCGAGGCGGACGTTTTTGCCGTCGTTGGTGGGGGTGATGCCCACGTCGGAAGCAAGGATGGCTTTTTCAATGGCCTTCAGGAGCGAAGGATCCCAGGGCTGGATCACCAGCATCCGCGGCTCCGGGACCGACAGGGAGGCGACCTGGCTCAGGGGAGTGTCTGTGCCGTAATAGTTGACGGTGACCTTGTTGAGGACGGCGGCGCTGGCGCGGCCGGCGCGGATGGTCTCAAACTCCGAAACCAGGGCGTCCACGGTTTTCTGCATCTTGTCTTCGTACACTTTGTAATCGGATTTCGCCATATTTGTCCTTCCTTTCTGTCTTTCACTCCGGATTTGA
>CACYBP010000262.1 GCA_902772625.1 Oscillospiraceae bacterium | reverse complement strand
TTTTCCTACCTTTCGTTGATTTTTGCCCGGGCGATGCGATAAATATCGTCCAGATTCAGGGTGCCGTACCGCTTATAAAGCCGGACCGAAAGCGAAAGCATGATGGCGGTCACGCTGACCGACACCACGATCCCGGTCAGAACCAGCCCCGCGGGCACGGGATTGATGTAGAACGACGCGTTTTCAGCGTAGATCGGGGCCGATCCGCCCTTCACGTATCCCATGGAGGCCAGGAAGAGATAAAGTCCCGTGTCCATGATATTCATGCCGATGATCTTCTTGATCAGGTTCCGGTGGAAAAGCAGGGTCACGAATCCGATCCCGAACAGGATGATCGCCACCGCTTCCTCATAGTTGTAAAGAAGGTTCATCATAGGAGACTCCCCTTTCGGAACATCCGGTAGATCCCGTACATGGTCAGGCTGACCACGATCCCCACCGCGATATCCAGGGGCAGGATCAGCCCGGCCGAGAAGATGCTCCCCGGGGTCCCCAGGGGCACGACGCTCTCCAGATGGTTGGCTCCGGTATAGAAAGAATAGCTCTTTGCCAGGCAGTAAAAGCCCAGGGCCGCGCCCGAAACGATCCGGAAGCCCTTTTCGGTGATCACCCTCGCGCTGACCGCGTCGCCGAAGGCCACCGAGAGCAGGATCAGCCCCGCGCCCACCACGGCGCCGCCGGAAAAGCCGCCGCCCGGCGAAAGATGCCCGTTCAGCATCACGTAAAACCCGAATAAGATCACCGACGGGATCACCACGAGGCCCACCTTCCTGAGGATATTGTCGTGGGTCAGATCGTAATAATCGTCGTCTCCCTCTTCCTCCGGCTCGTCCCGGCGCAGAAGGATCAGAACGCAGTTCAGGGCGGTGAAAAGCACGAAGGATTCGCCCAGTGTATCGAAGGCGCGGTAATCCAGGATCATCCCCGCCACGATGTTCACGGCGCCGGTATCCTCCAGGGCATGCTCGATATAGTAATCGGCCACCTCGTCCATGCGCTCGTTTTCCACGCCGTAGCGCGGCAGGGCCGCCACCGTGGTGAGAAGCACCCCGATCAGGATCACCGCGGCCACCGCCGCCAGGATCCCGTATGCCGTCCGGAATTTCTTCCGGTCAAAACTCCTGGCTCCCTCGGAGAGGATGCGGTCGGAGTCGTGCTGTTCGCGCCGGGCCACCTCCCGGGGAAGGTCGCGCTCCTCCGAGATCAAGCCCGCGTCCTCCAGAAGATCGGGGCTTTCCTCCAGCCAGCGCTTCAATCTGTCACTGATTTTCATCTTTATTGTCATTTCCCGTCCGTTTGATCTTTTTCAGCGTCATCAGGAAGAGGATCCCGGAGACCCCCGCCCCCACCGCCGCTTCGGTGATGGCAAGATCCGGGGATTCCAGAAGGATCCAGGTGATCGACATGATCAGGCTGTAGGCCATAAAGATGATCACCGACGCGAGAAGTCTTCTGGAGAAGGCTGCGCTCACCGCGCAGACGATCAGGAGCAGAAGCAGAACGATCTTGAAGATTTCCATACGAGATTGTCTCCTGTTTTTCTTTGGAGCTGCCCGGTCAGTCCGGCTCCCGGGGATCCACCAGATCCTCGGTCTCCAGAAAATGAGAGGTGGTAAAAAGCTCGGTCTCGGCCAGAAGATGGGAGGCCACCGGCGAGGTAAACCACATGAAGACCACCACGAAAAGGAGCTTCAGAAGATGCCATCCGAGCCCCGCGGCGGTGGCTACGCCGAGGATCGCCGAAAGAAGGCCCAGCGTGTCGCCGATCCCGGCGGCGTGCATGCGGTTCAGGACGAAGGCGAAGTTCTTTTTGTTCACGCCGAAGGCGGCGGTCAGGAAAAAGAACACCGACGCGAGAAAGAAAACGGCGGTCATGCCGAAGCGGATCCATTCCCAGATCATTTATCGTCCTCCCCCTTCTTTTTGTGGATGTAGACCGTGGCCAGAATCGCCACGGCAAGAAAGCTGATCAGGACGTAGATCATGGAGATATCGTAAAGCCACGCCTCTCCCAGGGCCGCGCCGAGCACCGCGATGGAGGAAGTCACCAGCGTTCCGATCATGTTGATGGCAAGGATCCGGTCGCAGATCTCCGGCCCCTTCACCGAGCGGATGAGGGCCGCGGTCAGTCCCGCCGCGAAGCCCAGAAGGGTCAGGGTGTAAAGGATCCGGTAGGCAAGATTCAGGCTTTCCATATGGCCTCCATTCTTCTGAGCAGCTTGATAAAGCCGGAGGCGTTGATCCCCTTCGCGTATTCTCCCCGGAGGCAGTGCACGCTGAAAAGATCGTTTTCCTGCCGGACAGTGATGGTTCCCGGGGTCAGGGTGATGGAATTGGCCAGAAGGGCGTTGGCCGTGCCGGAGCGAAGTCCGGAGGAAAAGTGCACGAGGCGCGGCTCGGGCTTCTTCCCCGACCAGATCACCTTCGTCACGGCGAGATTCGCCTTCAGGATCTCCCACAGGAGAAGTCCGATATACCCCGCAGCCAGGGGCAGGAGCCTGAGCGCGCGTATTTCCTTTTTCGGGCCGAAGCCTGAAAGGCGCCAGAAGGCCGCCGCGACGGCCCCCGCGCCGATCGCCCCGGTGATCAGAACGTCCGGGGACGTTCTGCCGTTGAGCATGATCCACAAAAGAAAAAGCAGCAGGAACAAGGCTCTTTTCTCCCTCCCGATCTATATAAACCGCATCCGTTCCGCCTTCCCGGGCGCCGCGGCGGGACCCGGCTTTCCGCGCCCTTCGGGCGCATCTGAAGCCGTCGGACGAAATACGGTTTCTCACGCGTTTTAAAGCGTTACCATCGTTCCCCCATTATATTTCTTTCCCCCTCGGTTTTCAAGGATCATATCCCACAAAAAAAGGTCCGGATCGGGTGCCTTTTCGTATGTTTTTCGTGTTTTCGGGAAGCTCGATCCCCGGGAAGAGCGCAGTCGGCCGTTCCTCCCGTCCCGGAAAAAAAGGATTGCGCGCGCCCCCTTTTTGTGCTATAATGCTCTGCAGTGATAAATTGCGAGGGTTTTCACGTCTCTTCCCGCCGTTTCTCTTCTCTTTTGCGAAACCGACGGAAAAAGACTTCCGATTCAACCGCGCCGCAAAGGATCAAGTGAGGTGTTGCCCATTGGAACGGCGTTATTATCAACCTGAAATCGAGACCATGCCGCCCGAAAAACTGCGCGAGCTGCAATCCGAAAGGCTTGTGAAGCAGGTCCGCCACGTTTACGAAAACGTCCCCTATTACCGGAAGAAGATGGAAGAAAAAGGCGTCACGCCCGACGATATCAAAGGGCTTGAGGACCTTCCGAAGCTTCCCTTCCTCTCCAAAGCCGACCTCCGGGACGCCTATCCCTACGGTCTTCTGGCCAAGCCTCTTTCCGACTGCGTCCGCATCCACTCCACCTCCGGCACCACCGGCAAGCGCGTGGTCGCCTTTTATACCCAGCACGATATCGATCTCTGGGAGGATTGCTGCGCCCGGGCCATCACCGCGGCCGGCGGCACGAAAGACGACGTGGTACAGGTCTGCTACGGCTACGGACTTTTCACCGGCGGACCCGGCCTCAACGGCGGCTCTCACAAAGTGGGTTCCCTGACCCTGCCCATGTCCTCCGGCAATACCGAAAGACAGATCCAGTTCATGATGGACCTCGGCTCCACCATCCTCTGCTGCACCCCCTCCTACGCCGCCTACATCGGCGAATCCCTGAAGGAGCGCGGCTACAAGCCCGAAGACAACAAGCTCAAGGCCGGGATCTTCGGCGCGGAGCCCTGGACCGAGGAGATGCGGCGCGACATCGAAAAATCCCTCGGCATCAAGGCCTACGATATTTACGGTCTCACCGAGACCAGCGGCCCGGGCGTCGCCTTTGAATGCGAGGAGCAGGCCGGCATGCATATCAACGAGGATCACTTCATCGCCGAGATCATCGACCCCGACACCGGCGAGGTGCTTCCCGAGGGAAGCAAGGGCGAGCTGGTCTTCACCTCCATCACCAAGGAGGCCTTCCCGCTTCTCCGGTACCGCACGCGGGATATCTGCGTCCTTTCCCGGAAAAAATGCTCCTGCGGCCGCACCCACGTCCGCATGTCCAAGCCCATGGGAAGAAGCGACGATATGCTCATCATCCGCGGCGTGAACGTCTTCCCGTCCCAGATCGAGACGGTGCTTCTCAACGAAGGCTACACCTCCAATTATCAGATCGAGGTGGACCGCGTCAACAATTCCGACACTCTGGATATCTACGTGGAGCTCCCGCCGGAGAAATTCTCCGACACGGTGCGCGAGATCTCCCAGAAGGAGAAATCCCTGGCCGCGGCGATCACCACCATGCTCGGCATCAAGCCGGTGGTGCACCTGGCCGCTCCGAAGAGCCTCACCCGCAGCGAAGGCAAGGCCGTCCGCGTCGTCGACAGGCGCAAGCTGGTCTGACGCGCAGGCCTTTCCCACACGAAAAGGAGATGACACTATGGCTATTCGTCAGCTTTCCGCCTTTCTGGAAAACAAGCCCGGATCCCTGGTCAAGGTGACCGAAGCGCTTTCCCGCGCCTCGGTGGACATGCGCGCCCTCTCGGTGGCGGATACCCAGGATTTCGGGATCCTCCGCCTGATCGTGAACGATCCCGACGCCGCCCGCGCGGCCCTCACCGAAAGCGGGATCCTGGTCGCCGAGACCCCGGTGGTGGCGGTGGGCGTGCCCGACGAGCCGGGCGCCCTCAGGAATCTGGTCGGGCTGCTTTCCGAAAAGGAGATCAATATCGAATATCTTTACGCCTTCCTCGCCCCGGCGAAGGGGCGGGCCTTCGTGGCGCTCCGCGTTCCGGACGCGGAAAAAGCCGAAGCGATCCTCCGGGACGCGGGCTTTGAGACCGTGTCCGAAGGGGCCTTCTGATTTCCCGCATAAAAGAAAAGCGGCAGGAGAAGCCTTCCCGCTTCTCCTGCCGCTTTTTATGTCTTTTATCCCTTTTCCGCAAGCATGATCGAGATCCGGTTCTGGATGTATTCCGCCGCTTTCTCGGCCGTGATCTCTCCCGCGAAATACCGCTTGACCTCCTCGCGCATCACGATCCCCGCCTCGTCATAATCAAACGTCTCGTAGTGGTCGGCGCTCCGGAGCAAATCGGAAAGCTCCTTTCTCCACTGAAGAAAATCCTCCTCCCGGATCCGTGCGTCCGGCGAGCTTCCCAGGGAGCGGATAAAATCCAGATCCAGGAACTTGTTGATCATCGCTTCGCTTTCCGTCACCGAGGGGAAGTAGTATATCCAATCGGCAACGTAAAGGGACTCCTGATACGCCGTTTGCCGCCCTTCCAGGTAAAGGTAGGAGAGGAAATCGCGAATTTCCTCGTCCCTGTCCTCCTTCGCCGTCAGCGCAAGGAGCTCTCTCGCGACGATCCCGGGGCCGTGATACCGGCCGTTTCCCGGCATCGGCAGAAGCGACGCCGCGGCGGAGATCCCGCATCCCGGGTTCCCCAACACGTAATCGTCGTATTCATACGCCCTGTTCCACGTATCGATCCAGCCGTTTGTCACGTACCAGGGGCTGAAAAGCGAGGTAAGGCTCGGATCGGAGCTCATGTTTGCCTCGGCCGTGGCGGAGTCCGGGGCAAAGCGGTTGAGAAATTCCAGCATGGCAACGAAGCTTTCCTCGTTGAAATGCGCCTTGTTGGTCACGGGGTCGATCCATTCGCTTGCGTTGACGAACTGCAGCACGAACTCCCGGTCCATGGCCTTGTAGAAATGCTGCTGCGGAAGCTTCTCAAGCGCCTCCTCCATCTCCCGGGCGTCCTTGAACCACTTTCTCTCTCCCGCTATGTCGCGCGGGAGCGTTACGCCGCAGAGCTCGAAAAAGACCGGCAGGAACCAGCATTTCCCGTCCCGGCTCCCGCATTCCACCAGATTGGGATAGATTCCGGATACGTCCAGAAGCTCGGTGATCGGCCGGAGAGCGCCGGAGCGCGCCCGGTCGAACATCGCCACGGTGTTGGGACTGCAGACTATATCCACCTCGTGCGTGGTCAGCGCCAGATTGAGTTTTTCGTCGCTGTCATAGAACTTGACCTCCACCCTGCCGCGGCCGGATAGGTTGTAGTCGTCGATCATGCTCTGGAAATGGTTCGTCATGCCGTCGCCGCCGAGAACGATTTTCTTTTTCTCTCCGCCGTCTTCCTCTGTCTCCGTCAGCGTGAAGATCCCTTTTTCCGTCAGAAGGACGAACCGTCCTTCCTCTTCCCAGATATTCAGGAGCTCTCCGCCGGCAAGGCCCAGGGAAGCCAGCTCGGCCATCTTTTCCCGCGTCTTGCCGTCGGTCCTCCAGATCGTCGTTCCCTGCACGTAATCGGTCACGCCTTCTTCCGGACTCGGGAAGAACCACTCGCCGCTGACGTTGGTCTCGATCAGGGGGCCGGTCTCCTCTCCCCGAAGCTCGGCCAGATACCATTCCCCGTTCGGTTTGCGCACGTCCTTCTGCACAACGGCGTAATCTCGCCCTCTCAGCGTCAGGAAGCCGAAGGCGCCGCGGGAATCGGTCCATTCCGTCTCCGGGATCTTGATCTGTTTCCCGTTCAGAAGGAGAAAATTGTAATTGGCGGCGTAGATCCCTTCGTCCCTCACAAGGATACTCACGTAAGTGTAGTTCGGCGACGGATCGGGGATCTGGAAAAGCTCCTCCCCGTCCCGGGCGATCCAGTGAACCATCGGCCCGTATCCGCTCGGGCTTTCTTCCTCAATCAGGTCCAGCGAATAGATACTCCCGTCGCCTCTTTCTCCGAAGCACTTCATCACCCGCATGCCGTCCAG
>CACYBP010000261.1 GCA_902772625.1 Oscillospiraceae bacterium | reverse complement strand
GGATAGTGATCCGAGATCGGATCGAACCACGCGTCCCGGAGGCGCCTGAAGGAATTGATCTTCATCTCCCCCTGATTTTTCACCAGGATGTGGTCGATGGCGTCGGCGAATTTCCCGGGTTCTCCGCGTGAATAACCCGCGCCGTTGCAGGGATGGTGGCCCTTCGTCTCGTCTTTTTCGCCGAGGGCGAGGTCGTGGACCTCCCGCCACCCCTCCTCCCGCGCGGCGTCGAGGCAGAGGCTCGTCATCGAAGCGTTGAGATCGCCGAGCAGGATCCCGGGGCAGGCGTATTTCGCCATGACCTCATCCATGCGGGCCGAGGCCAGCCGGATCTGATAGGCCCGGGCCTTGTTGGAATCCTTCTGGTATTCGCTTGAGGCGGGATCGGAGGATTTCCACCAGAGGTGGGTGGACATCAGGGCGACGCGCTTGCCCGTCTCCCGGTCCTCGAACACGCCGAAGGCGTAGGATTTGGTCTCGCTGTTGTTGAAGGAGCCCTCAAGCCCCGGGATCGCCTCGTCGTAGCGGAAAAATCCCGATTCCAGAAGCTTGAATTTGTCGATCCGGTAGAATAACGGCGTGTCCCCGCCCGAGATATAATCGTACCGCGCGGTCTCCCCCCCGGCGGTCTTCACCTCGTAAAGCCCGGCCATCATGAGATCGGCCATGCGGATCGAGACCTCCTGAAGCCCCGCAAGATCCGGAAGGATCTTGTGATACGCCCGGAGAAGGCCCTTCACCCGCGCCTCGGCGGAGCAGTCGAGCCCCTGCCTTTCCCAGGCCTCCAGATTATTATCGCATTTCCACTGATTGTTTGACATGACGATCATATGCCGTCGCTCCTTCCCGTTCGCTTTTTGCGTTTTTATCCTATTCCATCCGGGGCTTTCCTGTCAAGCCCCGGTTTTTCTTTCTGTGTACGGCGCGTTCAGAACCCCGTGATCCTCGCGCGGCTCCCGCCCGCGGGGGACTTGGTCACCTCGATCTTGAGATCGATCTGATCCTTGAGATCGGCGACGTGGGAGATGATGCCCACAAGCCGTCTCCCCTCGCCGAGACGCCGGAGGGTCCTGACCGCCTCGCGCAGGGCGTTTTCATCCAGCGAGCCGAAGCCCTCGTCGATGAAGAGGGTGTCAAGCTGGATCCCGCCCGCGCCGGACTGGATCTCGTCCGAAAGTCCCAGGGCCAGGGCCAGCGACGCCAGGAAGGTCTCCCCGCCCGAAAGGGTGTAGACGCTGCGCTCGCTGCCGTTGTAGTGATCGATCACGTCAAGCTCCAAGCCGGTCTGGCTGATCCGGTTGGCGGAGGAGACCCTGCGGGTAAGCTCGTACTGCCCCTCGGACATCTCCAGAAGCCGGAGGTTCGCGCGCCGGACGATCCGGTCGAAGAAGGCCGCCTGCACGTAGGTCTCCAGGGCGATCTTCTCCTTTCCCGGCACGGTGCCCGCCGCCGTATCCGAAAGAGCGCGGGCGCTCTGCCAGGTCTCCTCGTCCCGGGCGAGGGCTTCGGCGGTCTTCCGGAAAAGCGAGAGGGCGCGCCGGTCGGTTTCCAGATCGGCGTGGTCCTGCCGGTCGGAGGCGAGAAGCGCCTCCCTTTCGGTCTTCAGCACCTTTTCCTTTTCCTCTTCGGCATGGGGATCGATCTCCTCCCGGCCCCGGAGCAGCTCCTCCAGCGTCGAAAGCTTCGCCCGGAGGCTTTCGGCGGCGAGTTCCTCCTCCCGGAGCGCCGCCTCGGCCGCTTTCCGGGCGCGCTCCCGCGCCGCGATCTCTCCCTGAAGCTCCTTCCGCCGCTCTTCGGCCTCCCGGAGGGAGGGATGGCGCAGGGTCTCCCGGGCCTCCCTGATGCGCTTTTCCAGCTCCCGGGCCGTGATCCCGTGGGCCTCGGCCTGTCTCTCGGCCTTCATTGTCTCTTCGGTGAGCGATTTCAGCATGGCCTCGGCCCGGGGCATGCTTTCCTCCACCGTCTTCCGGCGTGCCTCCGCCGCCTCGGCCTTTTCGACCCGGGCGGAAAGGGCCGCTCCCTCGCGCTTCAGTTCTTCCCGGATCAGGGCCGTTTCCTTTCCGGGGAACTCCCCTCTCCTTTCGGCAAGGAGCCCTTCGGCTTCCTCTTTTCTGCCCCGCAGGGCCGCAGCCGCGGCGCTTTTTTCAGACGCCTCTTTTTCCGCCGCGGCCGAGGCGTCCTCGGCCTCCTTCACCTGCGCCTCCGACGGCGCTTCTTCGGACTTTCCGGCCTTACGGGGATGGTGCACCGAGCCGCAGACCGGGCAGGGTTCCCCCTCTTTGAGGGTCTCGGCCATCAGGCCGGCCTGCTCGTCCCGGAAAACACGGCGCAGGCGTGCCGCCCTTTCGCCCAGGGTCTCCGCCCTTCCGGCCGAGGCAAGATACGCCTTCTGCGCTTTTTCGTAATCGTTTCCCACCGCCGCGGCCTTTTTTTCCGCGTCCTCCAGGGCAACAAGCCTCTTTTCTTTTTCGGTGAAAAGCACTTCCTCCCGCCGCAGCTTTTCCCGCTCCTCCCCGGCGCGGGAAAGCGAAAGAAGCTCCTCCTTCGCCTTTTCCACCCGGCGTGAAAGATCTTCCGCGCGGGCTTTCTTCGCGTCTTTTTCCCGGAGGGCCTTTTTTTCAAGCTCCTCCTCGCCGCTCTTTTCTCCAAGGAGCTTTTCCAGGGCGGCGTAGCGCGGGATCTCCTCCTCCAGAAGCGCCGCCTCCCGCGAGAGGCGGGCGTTCTCCCGCTCCTTCGCCTTTTCGCCCTCCAGCGCGGCCGCGGCCTTTTCCCGCCGGGCTTCGCTTTCCCCGAGGGCCTTTTCGGCGGCGGCTTTTTCCTCCCGGTTTTTCAGGGTCTCCCGGGCGAAGGCCAGCCGGGAGGAGGTCAGGGCGATCTCCCGGTCGAGAGAGGCGCGCTTTTCGGCGTTTCCTTCTTCCCTCTTTTCGCCCTCCCGGAGGAAGCGGCGGAGGATCTCCTCAGTCTCGGGAAAGCCGGTCTCTCCCTTAAGGCACCTTTCCCATTCCCGCCGGGTCTCCTCCCCATCCGAAAGGGGGATGACCCCCGAAAGGATCGCGGAAAGGTCGTGCCGGTCCTCGTTCATCCGGCGCTCCAGGGCGTGGGTCTCCTCCTTCAGCCTTTCCTCCAGAGTCTTATACCGCGCGGTGCGGAAAAGATCCCGGAAGATGGCCTGTCTTTCCTTCGTTTCGGCCAGAAGGAGCTTCCGGAAATCCCCCTGGGCGATCATGGCGATCTGGGAAAACTGGTCCCGGTCCACGCCGAGGATCTCCTTCACCGCTTCGCTCACGTCCCGGACGCGGGTGAGCAGCCGCCCGTCGGGAAGGGTGAGCTGGACCTCGGAGGTCTGCTGGCGCATGCCCTCCCCCCGTTTCAGGGGGCGCAGGTATTCGGGGCTGCGGCGCACCACGTATTCCCTTCCCGCGTGAAGGAAGGTCAGCTCCACGAAGGTGGGCACGTCGGAAGAGGCGTACTGGGACCGGAGCATCGCGCTCTTTCTCCCGTCGCCGCTGGCCTCGCCGTAAAGGGCGAAGGCGATGGCGTCGAAGATCGTGGTCTTGCCCGCGCCGGTGTCGCCGGTGATCAGGTAAAGGCCCCGGTCGCCCAGGGCGTCCATATCCAGCACGGTCTCCCCGCTGTAAGGCCCGAAGGCCGAAAGCACAAGCTTTATGGGTCTCATGCGTTTTCCTCCCAGATCTTTTCGATGACCGGACCGAGAAGAGCCTCCTGCTCCGGGGTCATCGGGGCGTTGTTCTGTTTTTGATAAAGGGCGCGGAAGAGCTCCAGCGGGCTTTTTTCGGGCGTTTCCTCCCCGCCGTCTACGCTCTGCACCGTGCGGGTGCGGCGATTGTCGTACTCCATCTTCATCAGGTTCGGATAGAACATCCGGAGCCTGGCCGCCGCGTCGGGTACGTCCTCCTCGTCGGTGAGGGTGACCAGAAGATAATCCTCGCGCCCCGGCCCCTCGTAAAAGGACCTTTCGGTGACCTCCCGGTAGCTTCCCCGGATCTTCCGGAGATCGTGAAGCGGCGCAAGCTCCCGGAAGCGCACCCGGAGCTCTCCCTCGCCCTCCCACTCGATCACCGCGGCGCTTTTCTTATG
>CACYBP010000260.1 GCA_902772625.1 Oscillospiraceae bacterium | reverse complement strand
CCGCTTTTTGAGACTTACGTCAACAGCAAAGGCCTGGGGTTCACCTGGGGTCTGGAGGCCCAAAACCTCTATTACAACAGACGGCATTCCGAAAGCGGTGTTTCGGACGCGTCACGGTTTATGCCCTATCCGGGCAACGGACGCTTCGCGGGATTCGCGGTGAATTCCTATAATCTTGTGGCCGTGGCGGCCGGGAGCGACAAAAAGGAGGAGATCAAAACCTTCCTTACCTATCTCTTCTCGGAGGAAGCGGCGCGGGCAGCCGTCGAGGACGCCGCCGACTACGCCTTCGAGTACTTCCCGAACCAAAAGGTGAACAAGGCCCTGATCGACGAGAGGATCGACCGCGCCCGGGAGGCGGAGGAAAACGGCGGGTACGTCGATATCCATCATACGAAAGAGGAGTACGAAAAAGGCAAGGAAGACGTCGCGGCGGCGATCGCCTCCGGCGATCACTGGTACGCGTACGCGCACGGCGAGCTGAAGAAGATCATGGAAGAGGAATGCGCCCGGTATTTCGCGGGGGAGATCACGGCCGAGAAGGCGGCGGAGTATATCCAGAACCGGATCTCCCTGATGCTGGCGGAAAAGGGATAATGGCATACGAAGCGTGCGAAAGAGAGGGGGAAAAACATGAAAAGAGGCGTAAAAAGTGTGAAGAAGGGGAAAAGGATCGCGAGATGGGCGGCGGCGCTCCTATGCCTCGCGATGGTATTTTCGCTTTTCGTCGGTTGTCATGCGGGAAACGGACGGGAAGAAGGCGCCGGGGCGGATCGGACGGAAGCCGGGCAGGAACAGGCGGAGAACCGGGGAACGAAAGGCGCCGCGCTTTCCTTTGTCGAAAAAGACGCGGAGGAACGGTATACGTCGGAAAAAATCCTTGTGGACGGGATCATCCGTTACTCCGCCATGTCCCGGGACAGGACGGGGTACCGGCTCTATGCCGCCGACGGCGCGGGCGGCTGGCGCATCCATTTGGACGGGGATTTCCGGGAAGTCTCCCGGGAAAAGCTCGACGAAACCGAGACGGTCAACCTCTATGACGCGGGAGCGGGGGAACCGCCCTACGAGCTGCAGCTGGGTTTTGATGTGTTGGGCGATCCGGACCGGCTGATCGCGCGGGACGGGGAAAGGCTTTTCACGCTGCCCGTGAGCGCCGGGGATGAATACAGCGTCCGCGTCTTTCCGGAGGAAGAGGGACTATACGTCCTGAATTATGATTATCTGGTCCTGGACGGGAAGGAGCTGCGTCTTCCGGAGGCCGGAGGTTTCGGAAGAGTCACGGTACGAGGGATGCTGCGCCTTGACGGACGGAAGTGGGTCCTCCTGGAGAACGAAGAGACCCATACGCGCCATATAGCGGAAGTGACGGGACAAACCGTGGGAAAAGCCGCGAAGACCGACCTCACGGGGAGTTCCTTTACCCCGGACGGCCGGGGCGGGACGCTTTTCGTCCGGGAGGACGAGCTCTGGCAGACCCGGGGAAATGAGATCGTAAGGCTTTTTAACCTGCGGAAAATGGGACTGCTTGCGCCGGACTGCTGCGATCTCTGGATGGAGGAGGACCGGATCGTGATCATGGAGGAGGACGGGATCTTCGTCATCCGGGAGACCGAGGAAGAGGCGAAGGAAGAGGCCGTGATCGGATGCGTGTATGGCGTGGACTCCTTTTTGGGGAACGTGATCTCCGCTTATAATCTCAGCGGAGAGGGGATCGTCACCACGCACGTCTATAACAGCGAGGAAAAGCTGAATCTGGCGCTCCTTTCGGGGGAGGTGGATCTGGCGGTCAGCTCCTCGCCCGAGCTCCAGAGGGACCGGGCGCGTTCGGGCGCTCTCAAGCCCCTCACCGACGCGATCAAGGTCACGGATATCTATCCCCATCTGGTGGAGCTCGGCTCGGTGGACGGAAACTGCTATTTTCTGCCCGACAATTTCAGACTGCAGGGGATCCTGATGCCCGCGAGCGCGCTGGGAAGCGCGCGGGAGAGAAGGTGGTTCCGGGACGTTCAGGAATTTGACGAAGCGCTCGCCCTGATCCCCGACCCGGATCTTTATAAAAAAAGCGTGAAGGACGAGATCCTTTCCATGATCGATCCGGAGGAGTGGATCAATCGAAATACGAACACCTGCCGGTTCACCGACGAGAGTTTCATCCGCATGCTGGAGATCGCGAACCGATTTGCCGCCGATTACTGGACCGTGGAGGCAAACGGGATGGACGGGAAGAGCCGGGCCTTCCAGACCTGCTCTCTGGAAAACTACGAGGAAGGTCTCATGGTCCCCCTCAACGGCCTTGCGGAATTCCGGAGAGATCATCCGGGCAGCGGCGTTTCGGAGGAGGCGCGGATCCTGCCGTATCCGGGCACGGGACGGTTCCAAGGGCTGGCGATTCAGGCGGACGCGCTGGTGGGGTTGGCGGCCAAGGGAAAGCATACGGAGGCCGCCGCCGCTTTCCTGCAATTTCTTTTCTCCAACGAGGGCGTTTACGGGGTGAAGAAAAGCCTCCTGCCCGGGAACCGTGTCGGGTATGTGGCGATAAAGAACGCCAACGAAAGGCTGATCGAGGAGGCGCTTTTCGATCCTATGCCGGAGGGCGTATATCGGGATTCGCGGACGACAAAGGAGATGTTGGAGCGGGCGAGGATGGAACTGGTAATGCTTTTGACGGACGCCGACCACTATTCGCCGCATTCCGCGGGAAACGAGCTTGCGCAGGTAGTCCGGAGCGAAGCAGAGCGGTACCTGGCGGG
>CACYBP010000259.1 GCA_902772625.1 Oscillospiraceae bacterium | reverse complement strand
GCGGTGGCCATCAGGATGGCCTGGGCGTCGGTGGGAAAGCCCGGATAGGGCATGGTGCGCACCGCGTAAGCCGGAGAGAACGCCCCCGTGCGCCGGATAAAAAGTCCCGCCCGGTCCTCCCGGAGCTCGGCCCCCGCGCCCGCGAGAAGCGAGGTGACCGCCGAGATCTGATCCGGCACCGCACCCCGGAGAAAAAGCTCCCCTCCCGCCGCGGCCGCGGCGGAGGCCCAGGTGGCCGAGGCGATCCGGTCCGGAAGGATCCGGTATTCGGTCGGGCGGAGCCTGCCTCTTCCCTCGATATGTATCACCGAGCTGCCCTCTCCCCGGAGGGAAAGACCCGCGGCGCGCAGGAAGCGCGCGAGGTCGGCGATCTCCGGCTCCCGGGCCGCGTTCACGATCCGCGTGACCCCGGCGCTTCCCGCCGCGGCCAGCATCAGGTTCTCGGTGGCCCCCACGCTGGGGAAGGCGAGATGCACCTCTCCCCCGCGGCCCTTCCCGCGGCAGGAGATCCTGCCTCCCTCGTCCCGGACCTCGTATCCCAGGGCGCGGAGCGATTCCAGATGCAGATCGATGGGCCTCGGCCCCAGTTCGCAGCCACCGGGTTATATCCGGCAAAGTGCGTCAGGCTCTCACCCGGACCAGAAGAGTCGGCCTTTCGTAACCGCCCTCTCCCTTTTCATAAAAGGTCATTCCGGAGACGAGAAGCAGGGCGATCTCCTCTTCGCGCCCGGAGAGCGCCGGAAGGATCCGGTCTTCCGGGAGCTTTCTCCGCTCCGCGGCGGAGAGCTTCTTTCTCGCCTTTTCAAAAAAGGCCTTCGTGACCCTTCCCGCGAGATAATCCTCGTAAAGGGCTTCCAGAAGCGGCGCTCTTTCCTTCTCCGGAGCAGGGACGTCTTTCCTTTCCAGAAGAAGACCCGCCGCGGCTCCCCGCGCCGCGGCCTCCGCCGCCGCCCGGGGAAGGGCGTGCATGCCGCAAAGGCGCTTTCCGCCCTTATTGTAGCGGGAGCAGACGAAGATCTCCTCCCGGCCCCTTCTCTTTCGCAAAACCAGCCGGCTCCCGCAGGCGCCGCAGAACAGGAGCCCCGCGAAGGGCGTCTTTTCGGAGCTTCCACGGGTGAGTCCTTTCAGCCTTTCCCCGGCCTTCCGGAAATCCTCCGGGGCGACCAGCGGCTCGTGATCTCCCTCCCGGACGATCCTTTCGTCCCGGGAGACCGGAAGCCGCGTCTTGTCCTTGAAGCTTTTCCCCACCGTCTTCCGGTGGACGCGCCGGCCGAGATAGGTCTCGTCCGAAAGGATCCGGCGCACCGTCGCGCCGCTCCAGAAAAGCGACGCGTTCCTTTTCCCCTTTTCCCGGGAGGGGGTGGGGATCCCCTCGGCGTCCAGCCTCCGGGCGATCTCTCCGGGGCTTTCCCCCGCGAGGAAAAGCCGGAAGATCTCCCGGACGGTCCCGGCCCTTTTTCCGGGCACCAGGCGGTTCCCCTCCCGCCCGTATCCGTAGGGGGGAGCGATCAGAAGCTCCCCTTCCTTCATTCTGTGATAGAGCACCCGCCGGATCTTCCGGCTGTCCTCCTTGGCGCGCTGCTCGTTGAACCAGGCCTCCAGCGGGAAAAAATCCTCGTTGTATTCCTCGCTCTCAAAGAGCAGCTCCACCCCGCACTTTTCAAGAAACTCGGTGAAGAGCAGGCTTTCGGTCAGGTTCCGGCCCAGCCTTGAGGAATCCTTCAGAAGCAGGGCGTCGATCTCGCCCCGGAGGGCCGCCTCCCGCACCGCGTCCAGCCGGCGGAAATCGGTCCCGGTGCGGTCGTCGTCCATGACGACCTTCACCACGCGCCCGAGTCCGGCCCTTTCGGCGTAAGAAAGGAGCATATCCCGCTGGGTCTCGATGCGTTCCTTCTTTTCGCCGCCCTCGTCTCTGCTCTCCCGGCAGTAGACCAGGATCCTCCTTTTCCCCGCCCCGCTCTTTTCTTTACTATACCACATTTTCCCCCGAAAGAGAAGGATTATTTCGTCCTTCCCCGAGGATCGCCAGGAGCTTTTCGATCAGCCGGTCCTTCTCCTCCTTTCCGCTTTCTTCTCGTACAAACGCGATCACGACGGGTTCTTTCACTCTATTCTTCCTCCCTTCGCGCTTTTCCTTCCCATTATATGCGCTTTCTCCCCCTTTCGATGTCCGGGCGGCCTTCGGGGACGGATTCCGGAAAGAACACAATATTTTGTGATTTGCTCTCTTGACTCCAACTAAATCTTGTGGTATGATGGATCGGTGCCGGAGAGCCGGGTCCGCAAGGCGGCCTCCTCCGGCAAAAAAGACCGCAAAGGGAGAAAAGGATCATGAGGATCGCCGGCTTTCAGAAGCTCACCCTGCTCGACTTTCCCGGGAAGGTGGCCTGCACCCTGTTCACGCCGGGATGCAATTTCCGCTGTCCCTTCTGTCACAACGCCTCCCTGGTGCTCTCCCCCGGGGAAGCCGGCGACTTCGCCGAGGAGGAGATCCTCTCCTTTCTGAAAAAGAGGCAGGGCCTTCTGGAGGGCGTCGCCGTCACCGGAGGCGAGCCCCTGCTCCAGCCCGGCATCGACGGGCTGATCCGGAAGATCCGCGCCCTCGGCTTCGCGGTGAAGCTCGACACCAACGGGAGCTTTCCGGAAAGGCTCGCCCCGCTGCTTTCCGAAGGACTTCTGGACTACGCGGCCATGGATATCAAGAATTCCCCGGAGCATTACGACCTTGCCACCGGGGTAAAGACCGATCTCGGCTCGATCCGGAAAAGCATTTCGCTTCTGATGGAAAGCGGGATCCCCTATGAATTCCGCACCACCGTGGTAAAGGGCCTTCACACGCCGGAGGATTTCCCCGGCATCGGCCGCCTGATCGAAGGGGCGGAGCGCTATTT
>CACYBP010000258.1 GCA_902772625.1 Oscillospiraceae bacterium | reverse complement strand
GCCAACCCCGGCACGCCATTCACTCCCGCGCCCAGTTCGACTCTCTTCCATTGCACCTACCACAAAGAAAAAGCACCCCGTTGGGGGTGCTTTTCCTTTGTGGTGGAGGCGAGGAGAGTCGAACTCCTGTCCGAAAACAAGTTCACGGGACCTTCTCCGAGCGCAGTAAATCTTTTGAAATTCCCGCCTCCGCACGCCGGTTTACAGGCTTACGGATTTGGTAGCTTCATGATGCATGACGCGTTCAAAGCTTTGCGCGTTCACGTTCGCCACTGATTTGACGCCCCCGGAAGCTCGTGGCCCTTCTTCCGTGAGACGGCCGCCTAATCAGGCAGCAACAGCGAGATTATCGTTGTTATTTAATTTATAAAGTGCGGCTTTTAAAGAGGCTCCGCGCCTCTGCTCGCTTATCCCGCTGCATCGTCCCCGTCGAAACCTTTACGCCCCCGTCGGGTGGCCGCGCACGCGGTCAGTATCAGATAGTATACACCAAATCGGTCCGGGAATCAACTGTTTTTTGTCGAAAGACCCGTTCTCCCCGGTTTCCGGCAAAAAAGAGCCTTTCATCTTGCTTTTTTCCGCGTTTGTGCTATAATAAGCTATCTATGAGATTTTGCCCCGGCCGGAAGGCCGGAAGAAGGCGTCCGCCGCCCCGCGGCGGGCCGGTTGAGGAATTTGAAACATGAGAATCGTCATCATCGGCGTCGGCAAGGTCGGCATGACGCTGACAGAATATCTTTCGGTGGAGGGAAACGACGTCACCCTGATCGACGTGGATCAGGAGACCATCGACAACGCCGTCAACAGCTTTGACGTCAACGGCATCGTCGGAAACGGCGTCAGCTTTTCGGTGCAGCAGGAGGCCGGCGTTTCCCACGCCGACGTGGTCATCGCCACCACCTATTCCGACGAGATCAACATGCTCTGTTGTCTGGTGGCCAAAAAGATCGGCGTAAGGCACACCGTCGCCCGCATCCGCGACCCCGAATACTCGCGGCAGTTCTCCTTCATGCTGGGCGAGATGGGGCTTGACATGATCGTCAACCCGGAATTGGAGACCGCGCGGGAGATCTCGCGTCTGCTCCGGTATCCCTACGCCATCCGCATCGACACCTTTGCCAAGGGCAAGGTGGATCTGGCCGAGATGAAGATCGCGCCGGATTCCCCCCTCGACGGCATCCAGATCAGCGATATCCAGCGAAAGCTTCAGGTGCGCATCCTCGTCTGCGCCGTCCAGCACGGCGAGACGGTATATATCCCCCGCGGCGACAACGTGCTTTACGCGGGCGACCGCATCCATTTCACCGCCTCCCACCGGGATATGAACACCTTTTTCCGCAAGATGGGCTCCTTCCATCACAAGCTGAAAAGCGTCTTCATCGTCGGCGGCGGGCGCATCGCCTACTATCTGGCGCTGCAGCTGATCGATCTGGGGATGAACGTGAAAATTGTGGAAAAGGACGAGGCGCGCGCCAAATTCCTGAAGGAAAGCCTTCCCAAGGCGCAGATCATCCTGGGCGACGGCACCGACCAGACCCTGCTTGCCGAGGAGAATTTCGCCGACGCCGACGCCAGCGTCGCCGCCACCGGCATCGACGAGGAGAACATCATCCTTTCGATCTTCGCCATCCAGCAGCGCATCGACAAGGTCATCACCAAGATCAGCAAGACCACCCTCACCAACCTTCTGGAGGCGGTGGGCCTTGACAGCGTCGTCACCCCCAAGCTCTTCACCGCGAACCTGATCCTGAGCTACATCCGCGCCCTGCAGAGCACCGCGGGCGGCAGCGTGCAGACCCTTTACAAGCTGGTGGAAAACCGGGTGGAAGCCTTGGAATTCCACGTGGAAAAGCAGAGCGCCGTCACTTCGAAGACCCTGCGCGAGCTGAATCTGAAAAAGGATCTCCTGATCTGCTGCATCATCCGCAAGAACAACATCATCTTCCCCGGCGGCGACGACGCCATCCAGCCGGGCGACAACGTGATCGTCACCACCACGAACGAAAAGCTGACCGATCTGGAAGATATTTTGAAGTGAACTCATGAACGTACGGTATATGATCAACATGCTGGGGAAGCTCCTCTTCATCGAGGCGCTCCTCATGCTGGCGCCCTTTCTGGTCGCCATCATCTACGGGGAAAACAACGTGATCTCCTTCGGGGTGACCATGGGGATCCTTTTGATGATCGGCGGGATCTGCTTCCTCTTCCCGCCGAAAAGCAGTACCATCCGCGCCCGGGAGGGTCTTCTGATCGCCGGGCTCGCCTGGATCCTGATGAGTCTTTTCGGGGCCCTGCCCCTGTGGCTTTCCGGGGAGATCCCGCACTATCTGGACGCCGTGTTCGAGGTCGTCTCGGGCTTCACCACCACCGGCTCCTCCATCCTCACCGACGTGGAGGCTCTGAGCCGGGCGGGGCTTTTCTGGCGCTCCTTCACCCACTTCATCGGGGGCATGGGCGTTCTGGTCTTCGCCCTGGCCATTCTGCCCGCCACGGGCACCCAGTCGATGCACCTGATGCGCGCCGAGGTCCCCGGCCCCACGGTGGGAAAGCTGGTGGCCAAGATCCGCCTGACCGCGAGACTTCTCTACGTGATCTACGTGGTGATGACCCTGATCCTGTTCCTGCTTCTGGTGTTCGGGGGGATGCCGGTGTACGACGCCCTGGTCAACTCCTTCGCCACGGCGGGCACCGGCGGCTTTTCGGTGCGCGCGGCCAGCATCGCCGCCTACCAGAGCCCCTACGCCGAGGTGGTCATCACGGTCTTCATGCTGCTTTTCAGCATCAACTTCAACCTCTATTATCTCATCCTGATCGGCAAGGCGGGCAGCATCTTCAAAAACGAGGAGCTTCGCTGGTTCATCGCCATCGTGGTCTCCTCCATCGCCGCCATCACGGTCAACGTCTACCCGCTTTACAAAAGCTTCGGCCACGCCCTGCGGGACTCGGCCTTTCAGGTGGCCACGGTGCTTTCCACCACCGGCTTCGCCACGGCCGATTACGATCTTTGGCCCAATTTCTCCCGGACGCTTCTGGTGGTCCTGATGTTCGTGGGCGCCTGCTCCGGCTCCACCGGCGGCGGCATCAAGATCGCCCGCATCGCCGTGATCTTCAAGACCGGCTTCAATCAGGTCCGGAAGCAGCTCTTCCCCCGCGCCGTGGTGCCGGTCAAATTCGAGGGAAAGCTTCTGGGCGATCAGATGCAGAGCGGCATCACCGCCTACATGTTCGCCTACATCGCGGTGGTCATCTTCTCGGTGCTGATCCTGAGCCTGGACGCCTTCAGTCTGACCACCAATTTCACGGCGGTGGCCGCCTGCCTCAACAACATCGGCCCGGGCCTCGAGGTCGTGGGGCCGACGGGAAACTACGCGGCCTTCTCCCCCCTTTCCAAGATCGTTCTGATCTTCGACATGCTGGCCGGGCGGCTTGAGCTTTTCCCGATCCTGGTGCTCTTCGCGCCCATGGCCTGGAAGAAAAACTGATTTTTAAAGAGCCTTCCCCCCGCGGGAAGGCTCTTCGCGCGATCCCCGTTTATCACGCGCGGGCATGCGCCCGGCGCTTTTCAAATTCACAGAAGAAGAGAGGATCATCTATATGCTGACCGGAGAAGAATGCAGAGGTCTCAGAGGCGTCAACTACGGTTTCCCGCAGGAGGAGGAACGCCTCCGGAGAGAGCTTTCCTACGGACGGAGGGTCGGCCTGAACGCCCTTCGCACCTGGCTGAGCTTCCACGCGTGGGAAAAGGAGGGAAAGGCGTATCTTGACCGGCTGAAAAAAGCGATCGCGATCGCTTACGAGTCAGGATACCGCACCATGCCGATCCTTTTCAACGGCAACGGAGAGAATTCCGCCTCTCTCCCGGACGACGCGCGCCCGGCCATGCGGAAATACGTGGAGGAAACCGTGGCCGCCCTCCGGGACGAGCCGGGACTTCTTCTGTGGGACGCCATGAACGAGCCTCTTTGCTCCAGATGGATCTCCCATTGCGAGGACGAAGGCGAAAAAGAAGCGCGGATCGCGCGCGTTTGGGCGTTCCTGCGGGAGATGGTTCCGCTGATCAAGAGTCTTGATCCGGCGCACAGCGTCACCGTCGGCTACACCACCGCCTGGGAG
>CACYBP010000257.1 GCA_902772625.1 Oscillospiraceae bacterium | reverse complement strand
GAGGAGGGCGTGACCACCGCGTCGATTTCGGGAAGCCGGACGACCTCCCGGTGATCGGTGGAGGCGAAGGGCTCCTTCCCGGTCTTTTCATAGACACGGCGTCTGGCGGCAGCGGTGCGGTCGGCGTAAAGATCGGAGACCGCGGCCACTTCGATATCCGGCATGGTGTCGAGCACCAGATCCATCAGGCCGGAGCCCCGGCCGGAAACGCCCACAAAGGCGACTTTCAGTTTTTCTTTCATAATTCTTCCCCACTTCTTCCCGGTACGGGATAGGACGCTTTTCCGGCGGAAAGGTTCCCGGAGGCTTTTCCGGCGCCCCCCGGAGGGACGCTTGCCCCTCCTTTGTATTATACCCCGAAAAGAGGTCCGCCGCAACCCGTTTTTTTCGCATATTCCGGAAACGCGGCGCATAGAGTTTCCCCGTATGAAACGGGAATCCGAGACATCAAGGAGGGACGTTATGGCGAGCGAACAGTCCATTTATCAGGATATCGCCGTCCGCACCGGCGGCAACATCTATATCGGCGTGGTGGGTCCGGTGAGAACCGGGAAATCCACCCTGGTCAAGGCCCTGATGGAGGAATTGATCCTTCCCGCCATCGAGGACCCCGCCGCCCGGGACCGGGCGCGGGACGAACTGCCCCAGAGCGCGGGCGGGCGCACCATCACCACGTCAGAGCCGAAATTCATCCCCGAGAAGGCCGCGGAGATCGTCCTTTCCGGCGCGCGGATGCGCGTCCGTCTGGCCGATTGCGTGGGATACATGGTAGAAGGCGCCCTGGGAGGCGAGGAAAACGGGGAGCCGCGCCTGGTGGATACGCCCTGGTTCGGCGACGCGGTGGCCCTTTCCGAGGCCGCCGAGGAGGGCACGAGACGGGTCATGCGCGATCACGCCACCGTCGGGCTGGTGGTCACCAGCGACGGCAGCGTCACCGATCTGCCCCGGGAGGCCTACGCCGCGGCCGAGGGGCGGGTGATCGCCGAGCTGCGGGACGCGGGAAAGCCGTATCTCGTGCTTCTCAACTCCCGGGAGCCCGGCAGGGCCGAAACCAGGGCTCTGGCCGACAGGATCGCGGAGGAGACCTCCTCCCGGGTGCTTCCGGTGGATATCCTGCATCTTGCCCGGGAGGGGATCGAGGCGATCCTGCGCACCCTGCTCTTTGAATTCCCGGTGGGCGAGATCGCGGTGGATCTGCCGGCGTATCTTGCCTCGCTTCCCCTCGCGCATCCCGCCTCGGCCGCACTTCGCGAGGCGCTTTTTGAGGCCTTCGGCGGCGTGGCGCGGATCCGGGATCTGGAAAAAATCCCGGAAAGCCTTTCCTCCTTCGACGCGGTGGAGACCTGCGAGATCACGGCGGTGGATCTTTCCACCGGCGGCGCGCGCTTCCGGATCGCGCCGCCCCGCTCGCTTTACTTTCGGCTTTTATCCGACGCGCTTCCCGAGGGCGAAGAGATCAGCTCGGACGACGAGCTTCTGCCGCTTTTGTCCTCTCTGTCCGCCTTCCGTGCGAAGTACGCCCGCTTCGCTTCCTCGCTCGACGAGGCCTATGAGACCGGATACAGCGTCCTTCTCCCCTCCCGGGAGGAGATGACCCTGGAGGAGCCGGAGATCGTCCGGAAGGGCGGGCGCTTCGGCGTCCGTCTTTCGGCCAGCGCCCCCTCTCTTCACGTTATGCGCGCCAATATCCGGAGCACCGTCACCCCCATCGTCGGCAGCGAGAAGCAGTCCGAGGAGCTGGTGGATTACGTGCTCAGCGAATTCGAGGACGATCCCGCGAAGCTCTGGGATTCCAACATCTTCGGGAAATCGCTCAACGATCTGATCAACGAGGGGCTGGCCGCCAAGATCGAGCACGTTTCGGGCGAATCAGGCGCCAGGTTCCGGGAGACCCTGGAGCGGGTGATCAACGAGGGTTCGGGCGGGATGATCTGCATCATCCTCTGAAAACAACGCCCTTCGTCCGCGCTGCCGCCGTGCGCGGGGAAGAGGGCATGGCGTACTCTTTTTCGAAAACAGCGTCCCCCGCCCGCGAGCGGGGGACGCTGTTTCTTTTTCATTCGGCTTCTTCGGGGTCTCTTCCCTCTTCCCGGAGGAGCTTCTTCTCCTCCTCGCTCAGGGGGAAGGCCTCGAAGAGATCGGGGCGCTTGTCAAAAGTGCGCAGAAGTCCCTGCTTTCTTCTCCAGGCGCGGATCTTTTCGTGATCCCCCGACAAAAGGATCTCCGGCACGCGTTTCCCGTGCCATTCCTCCGGACGGGTGTACTGAGGGTATTCCAGCCGTCCGTCGTAAAGGCTTTCGTCGGTAAAGCATTCCTCGGTGCGCAGTACTCCCGGCGCCAGGCGCGCCACCGCGTCGGCCACCGCCGCCGCGGCGATCTCCCCGCCGGTGAGGACGAAGTTCCCGAGCGAGATCTCCTCGTCCACGCACTCCTCGAGAAAGCGCTCGTCCACGCCCTCGTAATGGCCGCAGACCAGAATGATCTCGTCGTATCCCGCAAGCTCCCGGGCTTTGTCCTCGTCGAAAAGCTGGCCCTGGGGGGACATGTACACCGTGTGGATATGCTCTTTTCCCGCTTCCTCCAACACCGCGCGGTGGGCGTTGTAGAGGGCGTCGGCATACATCACCATGCCGTACCCGCCGCCGTAGGGGTAATCGTCGGTCTGCTTCTGCTTGTTCAGGGTGTAATCCCGGATCTGGCGGCAGGAGATCTCCACCGCGCCTTTTTTCCGGGCGCGGCCGATGATGCTTTCCCCGAGAAACGCCTCGATGCTTTCGGGAAACAGGGTCAGAACGTCAATCTTCATCGCCCATCCCCTCGATCGTCTCCACGCGGATCTCGCCCTTTTCCGGATCGGCTTCCCGGAGGAAGGCCGGCACCGCGGGGATCAGGATATCGCCCTTTTCCCCGGCCACCCGGTAGACGTCGCCCGCGGGCAGGTTCATGACCTCCCGGAGGGTCCCGATGGTCCTCCCCTTCCGCAGATCGAAGACCGGAAGGCCGATCAGATCCTCCACGAACACGCGCCCTTCCGGAAGGCGGGCGTCGGCCCGGGCGATGAAGACCGTCTTGTTTTTCAGGACCATCGCCTCCTCCGGGGTGGAATACCCCTCGAGAAGCGCGAGGATCATGCCCTTGTGCACCCGGGCGCGGAGAAGCTTCAGTTCTTTGCCGTCGATAAAGACACGCGAAAAGCCCCGGAGAAATTCGGGGCTGTCGCTCCAGGGAAGGATCCGCACCTCGCCGAGAATGCCGAAGGTGCCGACGATCTTCCCCGCTTCCAGATATTCTTTCAACACAGGTCAGCCCATGATATCCACGTTCACGTGGATATTGTCGTGCGCGGCCGAGGTCTTCATCAGGGTGCGGATGGCCTTGGCGATCCGGCCCTGACGGCCGATGACCTTGCCCATATCCGAGGGATCCACCGTGAGCTCCAGGGTGATCTCTTTTTCACTCTTCTGGATCTCGTTGACCGAAATGGCCTCGGGATGATCCACCAGATGGCTGACGATAAAGATCAAGAGTTCCTTCATGGCATAACCCTTTGATCAAAGGATCTCGTTCTTCTTGAGAAGAGCCTTCACGGTCTCAGTGGGCTGAGCGCCGTTCTTGATCCATTCGCGGACTCTCTCCTCGTTGATTTTGAATTCGGTGGGGTCCTTCATCGGATTGTAGGTGCCGAGCTCTTCGATGAAGCGGCCGTCCCGGGGATACCGGGCATCGGCGACCACGATGCGGTAGAAAGGAGCCTTCTTCGCGCCCATGCGGCGCAGTCTGATTTTGACCATGACGTTTTTTCCTCCAAAGCTGTAAGTAGGATTCTTCTATGCCAACCCCATTGGGATAAAGCCTTGATTTACCGGCCGAAGGGAAGCCGGAAGCCGCCCCTTCTGCCCTTTTTGCCCATGCCGCCGGCCATCTGCTTGGTCAGCTTCTGCACCTGATCGAACTGCTTGAGCATGCGGTTCACGTCCTCGACCCGGGTGCCGGAGCCGGCCGCGATGCGCTTTTTGCGGCTGGAATTGATGATCGCGGGGTCGTCCCGCTCCTTCTTGGTCATCGAAAGGATGATGGCCTCGGTGCGGGCCAGCGCCTTTTCGTCCACCTGGACGCTGCCGAGATTGGCCTTCATCCCCGGGATCATGCCCAGCATCTGGGACATGTCCATGTTTTTCATCTGGCGCATCTGGTCGAGAAAATCGTCCAGCGAAAGCCGGGATTTGCGCATTTTCTCTTCCAGCTCGGCGGCCTTCTTCTGATCGAACATCTCCTCGGCCTTTTCGATCAGGGAGAGCACGTCCCCCATTCCCAGGATCCTGGAGGCCATGCGGTCGGGATAGAAGGGTTCGATGTTCGAAGCCTCGATCTTTTCGCCGATGCCGGAGAATTTGATGGGTTTTCCGGTGACCGCCCGGATCGAAAGGGCCGCGCCGCCTCTGGCGTCGCCGTCCAGCTTCGTGAGCATCACCGAGTCGATCCCCACGCGGTTCGCGAAGTTTTCGGCGGTGTTCACCGCGTCCTGACCGGTCATGGCGTCCACCACCAGCATCTTTTCGGTGGGTTCCACGCGGGAGGCGATGCGGGAAAGCTCTTCCATCATCCCGTCGTCGATGGCCAGACGCCCGGCGGTGTCCAGAAACAGCATGTCGTTGCCGTTGTGCCGCGCGTGCTCCAGAGCCTTTTCGGCGATCTCCACCGGATCCCCCTGCCCCATTTCAAAGACCGGGATGTCAGCCTGGGCCGCGGCGACCTGCAGCTGCCGGATGGCGGCGGGACGGTAAACGTCCAGGGCGGCCATCAGAGGCCTTTTGCCCTGCTTTTTGAAATAGGCCGCCAGCTTGGTGCCGTTGGTGGTCTTTCCCGCGCCCTGAAGCCCCATCAGCATGATCACGGTGGGAGGCTTCGGAGAGATGGTGAGCTTCGCGACCGAGCCGCCCATCAGATTGGTCAGCTCTTCGTTGACGATCTTGATGACCTGCTGGCCCGGGGTGAGGGATTCCATCACCTCGGCGCCCACGGCGCGTTCGCTGACCGATTTGACGAAGTCCCGGGTGACCTTGTAGTTGACGTCGGCCTCCAGAAGGGCCATACGCACCTCGCGCATGGCTTCCTTGATATCGCTTTCAGTAAGCTTTCCGCGGCCGCGCAGCTTTTTGAACACCCGTGAAAGCTTTTCAGTCAACCCTTCAAATGCCATGTTCTGTCCTTATCCTTCGGTCTCCTCCGCGGAACGCGAAAGGAACCAGATCTTGCGGATCTTGTCGGCCGAAACGTTGGTGATGTGATGAAAATCGGGGGATTTCGCGAATTCGTCCACCAGCCGGTGCACCTCTTCGCGCTTTTCCTCCATCTCCCGGAAGCGGGCAATCAGACCGGTCTTTTCCTCCATCCCCCGGAGGGCGGCCTCGCTTCTCACCACCGAATCGCGCACCCCCTGCCGGGTGATGCCGGTGATCTCGGCGATCTCGGCCAGAGACAGATCCTCGTTATGATAGAGGTCGAAGATCTGCTTCTGCTTTTCGGTGAGCATGTCGCCGTAAAAATCGTAAAGAAGCCCCATTTCCACCGCGTTGCTCTTCATGCCGGTCTTCGCCTTCCTTTTCCTGTCTTCCGGTTCTCTGTAAAGGAGAAGGCCTTTGTAAAGCCGCTTTCCTTTACAGACCATAAGTATACACGATCTTTCCCGGTTTGTCAAGCCCCAAATTTGCCTTTTCTCTCTTTCCCCGGTTTTTGTCAAAGAAAGCGGGGGCGGCATAGATTGAAGGGTAGAAAACCCATTGGAAAGGGATGATCCCATGCATGCACTTCTGGTTCGGGGCGGAAGGCCCCTGAAGGGCGAGATCACGGTGCAGGGAGCCAAAAACAGCGTCCTGCCGATCCTGGCCGCGGCTTTTCTGATCCCCGGCGTCACCTGTCTTCACCGGGTGCCGGATATTCTGGACGTGGCGGTCACGGTAAAGATCCTCGAAGCTCTCGGCTGCCGGGCGGTCAGGCGGGGAAGCGATCTTCTCGTGGACGCCTCGCACCCGACCTCGGACACCGTGCCCGATTTTCTTGCTTCGGAACTCCGGAGCTCGGTGATTTTCCTCGGCGCGATCCTCGCGCGCCACGGCGAGGTACATCTTTCCTATCCCGGCGGCTATGCCCTCCAAAGTGCGCCTTCCGGCAAAAGTCTTCGCCGGGAGAGGTT
>CACYBP010000256.1 GCA_902772625.1 Oscillospiraceae bacterium | reverse complement strand
CCCGAATAGACGAGCAGCTTTCCCCCCGCCCTCCCGAAGGCGGACAGGTCTGCCTTTCCGGCGTTCATCTCGGCGCCGGGCAGAGAAAGCATCCGGTCCAGATCCCGGTCAAAATCGAAATCGTATCCGTCGTACCCGAGGCCGAAGGTCCATTGGAAGGGATAGAAATGTGGGCTTTCCTCCGCCATGGAATCCATGATCCCGCAGCCGTAGCGCTCCGAGCCGATGGGCATGCCGTTGTAGATCCGCTCCCCGGTGCGGGGATTCAGCGGGCCCTGATACACGAGACGGAGGGCGGAAAGCTGTTCCTCTCCGAAGGAGGTCCTTTTTTTGAGATGGAGAAGAAATCTCTCTTCGGTGTCCTCCCCCTCGTAGGGCAGGGTGACAAAGGGATCGCCCTTTCGCCCGCCGTTTTTTCCCGCGAAGAAGCGCGCGGCCTCCCGGCTGAGCGACTGGACCTCCTTTTCCGTGAAGAGCTTTTTCCCCTCCCGGGTGCGCAGATGCACGTGGTTCCACAGGAAATAGGTATGCAGAGCGATCCGGTTGTTGGCGGGCTTTCCGGCCAGGATGCCGTCGTAATCCTCCGGGAAGCGCTCGGCCTCCATGATCGCCTGCTCCCCTCCGGTGGAGGTGCCGAGGAAATAGGACGCCAGGGGCCTTTCCCGGTAGAAGGCCTCGATCAGCCGCTTGGATTCGGCCGTCATCAGATGGGTGGCCCGCCAGCCGAAGTCGCGCCACACCGCGGGGTTTTCCACCCCCGAGGCCACGCCCCGGGAGGTGCCCAGATCGCTGTGCGCCGAAGCGTACCCCCTCCGGATCAGCCCGTCGTCCCGGCTGAGGCCTCCGGCCATGCCGCCGTTGCCTCTTCCCACGAAGATCCCGTTCCATTCGTCGGGAAGCCAGAGGGCGTGCCGGATCAGGGAGCCCTCCTCCGGCCGGGATTCCAGAAGAAGCCCGGTAAAGCCGGCTCCGTCCTTTCCCGTATAACGCGCGAAGGAGACGATCCTGCTGGCCTCCAGCTCGGTCTTTCGGAGCAATTCCAGGATTTGCATGTCTTTCCCTCCCCGTTTTCTTCAAAGCGAGATCTCGAATTCGTTCCGGCCTTCCGAAAGCGCTCTTTCCTCCCCGCCGAAGGCAAAGCGCGCCTCCACCCCCCTGGGGATATCCGCCCGGATCCATGCCGTGCCTTCTTTTCTCCGGAAGCTGACCGCGACCCGGCCCCGGGGGAGGGTCAGGTAGCCTTCGGCGAAATCCAGAGAGGCGTCGAGCGCCGGGCTTATAACGATCCTTTCATACCCGGCGTCGCCCTTCCGCTGGCGAAGGCCGAGCACGCCCTCGAAAAGCCACGCGGCCGCCGCGCCGAACATGGGATGATTGTGGGATCTTTCCTTGCCGCAATCCGGCCAGTATTCCCAGAGGGTGGTGGCCCCGGCCTTGCGGAAGGCGCCGAAGGAAAATTTTCCGTCGGAGGAAAGAAGCCGCAGGGCAAGCTTTCTCTCTCCCCGCTCAAAGAGGACGCGGATCAAAACCTCAGTGCCGAAGATACCGGTGTCGAAGGCTCCAAGCTCTTCATAACGCGCGACGAGGTTTTTCAGCGTTCTTTCGTCACCGAGTCCGATATCCAGGGCGAAGGCGTCGGCCGCCTGCCGCCCGCCGAAGAAGGAGCCGTCGAAGGAGTTGAAATACGCGGCCCTGACGGCGCGGCGTCTTTCCTCCCGTCTTTTCCGGAGAAGCTCCAGATCCTTTGTAAGTCCCAGCTTTTCGGAAACCTCCAGGATCCGGTCGATGGCCTTGATATAGAAATAATTGTTGACGAAGGGAGCGGGAAGGATCATGCCCCCGGGCGCGCACCAGTCGCCGAGGCACCATTCCCCCTCTTTGTCCCGCGTCACGAAAAGGCCGTCGGAGTGCGATTCCAGGTAATCAAAATACCGCATCATGCGGGGATACATCGCCCGGAAGGGTTCCCCGTCGCCGTAGTGCTTATAGTACTGATAGGGCACCTCCACCACGGCGATCCCCCATCCTCCGGGGCCGCCGCCGCTTCTGACGTAGGGGGCGGTGTACTGGATATGGCCCGAGAGCTCGTCCTGGCAGTCGGCGATATCCTCCATCCACTTTCTGTAAAAGGCTTTCCCGTCAAGCACGGTCATCGCCGCGTGGCAGGTCAGCTGGCCGTCGCCGGTGTAGCCCCGCCTTTCGATGTGCGGGCAGTCCGAGGGAATCCCGGCGTGCATATTGGTAAGTTGGGTGTGGAGATAGGTCTTGAAAAGCCAGTTCAGAGTCTCGTCGGAGGAGGAAAAGCCGGCGGTCGCCTCTATATCGGTGTGAACGACCTCCACGCGGTCGGGAAAGGCCTTCCCGCGGATCGAAAAATACCGGAAGCCGTACCAGGTGAGAAGCGGCTTCAGGACGCGCGGCTTTCCGTCCGACAAGGCCGAAAGATGCTGTCCGTGCATAAAGGCGGGATCGGGGAAGCCGTTTTCATCCAGCTCCTCGGAGAAAAGCACCTCCACCTCTTCTCCCCGGGCGGCCTCCGACAGGATCACCGGCCAGCCGGAGACGTTTTGGCCGCAATCGTAGACCCTGATCCCGTCTTGTTCCCGGAGAAGTCTCGGGGGAAGCGTCCCGCACACCGCGTCTCCGGGGCAGTCCGTCGTCATGAAGCGGGTCTCCACGGGCTTTTTCTCCTCGGCCCGGGGGCAGCGGGAATCGTCGTACCCCGGGCGAAGGAAGGCGTCGTCGAAGCGGGTATAATCATGCGCCTCGCCCCGGGTGAACGAATAGGCGCACACGAAGCTTTCGCCGATCCGGTCCTCTTCCGACGAGATAAGCTCCCGCGCGTTCTCCCCCTCGCCGAGAGTCAGGCGCCAGATCGCCTTGGCGTCGCCGTATTTCGTGTCGGGCGAGGCATACCAGCCGCCGCCGAAATGGATCGCAAGGACGTTCTCCCCCTCCCGGATCAGCTCCGAAAGGTCGAAAGAGGGAACGTAGATCCGGTGGCCCGAAAGGACCTCCCCCCGGGGTACGTCCCGCTTTTCATAATCGGTGGCCAGGGGCAGAAAAGGGTTATCGCACACCGGGATCCCGTTGAGGGTCGCCCGGAAAAAGCCGAGGCCCAGGGCGGTCAGAAGGGCCCTTTCACCCTTTTTCGCCTGAAAGCTTCGCCTGAGGATCGAAACGACGGGGGTCTTCCCCTCCCGGTCGGCGGGAGCGCCCACCCATTTGGCTTTTCCGAAAAAAGCTTCTTTCGTCATGATCTTCCTTTTCCTTTCTTCTCTTCCGGCGCGGTCTCCCGTTTCCCGGAGGGAGTCCCTTTTTCGCCGAAGAGGACTTTTCTGAGTCTGACCTCGTATAAAAGCGCCAAGCGCGGCAGAAGCAGATCGTAAAGCAAAAAAGCGCCGTTCCCCGCGATCAGCAGCACGAGAAGCATCCAGGGTTCTTCTGTTTCCGGCGCGAGGAGCCGCATCACGAGAAACTCGCCCCCGATCGCGACGGCGTTGAAAACCAGAAATTTCAAAGGGATCCGGATCACGGGACGGAGCGGTCCGATCGCCTCGCGGAACACCGGATACCACCCGAAGAAGCCCGCGAAAAAGAGGACCGTTTCGGGATCGGGGATCACCATCGCGGCCACCAGGCTCACCGCGATCCACAGCACGAGATGCGTTCTTTTTCCCCATTCCCATCCCGCGGGCAGAAGGCACAGGCCCGCCAGCATCGCCCCGGCGTAGCTTCCGATCCCCGAAAGCGCTCCAAGGAAAAGCACCGTCACCCCGAGCGCCGTCATCACGCCCGAAAAGGCGACTCTTTTCGCGTTTTTCACCGGGCTTTCCCCCTTTCCTCCGGAGTGTGCCGGAAGGGTCCCGGCTTTTTTCTTAGCATAGCACATCCCGCCCCTCTTTGCAAGCGAAAGCCCCGTCCCGGGTTGGGACGGAGCCTTATGAAAAAGCGCCGGCCGCGGAAGGAAAAGCTCTCCGCGACCGGGGGGATACGGTCTTTTCTTTACGGTCTTTTCCGGAAAAGCGAGAAGCCTTTCTTTTCATAGGGCTCGCTCCGGAAGGAGGTGACCTGATAGCCGGTGTCCTCCACGGTCTTGCGGAGAAGCGCCTCCTCCGGCGCGTCCTCCGAGAGGATCACGGTCTCCTTCTTTTTCCGGTCGGAGACCACGCTTTTGGCCGGGAAGACCCGGCGGATGGCGTCGTTGATATGCGCCTCGCACATGCTGCAGGCCAT
>CACYBP010000255.1 GCA_902772625.1 Oscillospiraceae bacterium | reverse complement strand
GGATCGATCAGAAGCAGGTTGGCGATCAGGAATTTGGCCGTCTCGTCGTCCAGGATCCCCTTCGCCCGGTCCCGCTCGTAGTACGGCCAGAGCACGGTATCCAGCTGGAACCCGGCGCCGTCGCGGGTGTAGACGCGGGAGGCGCAGTTGAAATAGGCGACCCACTGGCAGGCCTCGCGGAAGGTCTCGGGCTTTCCGGTCCGCACCGCGAGATTGACCTTCAGCATCTCCTCCAGGTTTTCCCGGATCTCGGGGCGCGTCTCTGTTTCCAGAAGCTCCCGGATGCGCGCGGTGTGCCGGTCGATGAACCGGATGATCGCCTCGACGCATTTCTTTTCGGCGTCGTAGAACTCGTCCTTGCCGGGGTTTTTCTCCCGCCAAAAGGCGATCTTCTCCAGAAAGCCCCCGAAGCCCAGCGAAAGGCCGATGGTGTAATCGCAGGCCAGGTGCGCGTCGCTGTCGATGCCGCTCTGAATGTTATAGAGCTTCTGAAGCGGCTTCAGATCGTCGTAGGGGAATCTTTTCTCGTCCCAGCGCTTGCTCCAGGCCAGGGTCACGTCGGCCAGGTCCTCTTCGGTGACCTGCTTTTTGCGCCATTCCGGGAAATAGTGCAGATCGCCCCGGTAATTCACGAGCATGTCGCGCCACCGTCCCGCCAGCATCTCCAGGGGATCCACGTAGGCCGGATGGGCGTCCATCACCCGGGCAAAATTCTCGCTCATGCCCTCCGGGCCGTAAAAGCTCCGGTTATCGCTGTTATAATAGGGCGTCACCCTGTATCCGGGCGGCAGGGGCACGGTGCCGAAATCGTCCAGATCGGTGTACCCGTTCTGCTCCCGCTTTTCCAGCGTGTGCCGGATCTTGGTCTCCCGCAGCGCCTTCAGTCTATCTTCGTAAGTCAGCATATCGTTTCAATTCCTCCATCCTCCCGCGGTCCGGCACGGAAAATTCCGTCACTTCGCGTCCCAGAGCGCGCCTTTTGCCCTCTCCCAGGGGATGATAGGGCAAAAGCTCGTACCGCACGACGTTCGGAAGCTCGGCGAGAAAGTCCCGGATGCTTTCGATCTCCTCCCGGCTGTCGTTCACCCCGGGGATCACCGGCGTCCGGGCGACCGTCGGCGTTCCCACGTCCGCGAGCCTCCGGAAATGCTCTATGACCGGCCGGTTGGAAACGCCGGTATACCGGCGGTGCTTTTCCTCGTTCCAGATCTTCAGATCGGCCATCACCAGATCGACTTCGCCGAGGATCTCCCGGTCGAAGAGACAGAGCGAGGTCTCGACCGCCGTGCCGATCCCCTCTTTTTTCATAAGCTTTACCGTCCTCAGGAGCGCCTCCCGCTGAGCCAGCGGCTCTCCTCCCGAAAAGGTCACGCCGCCGTCCGGGGCGTAGTAGTCCCGGTCCAGAAGCACGGTCTCCAGGATCTCCTCCGGGCTTAGATCCCGCCCGCAGGCCACGCGCGCGCCCGAAAAGCACCCTTCGGCGCATTTGCCGCAGCCGATGCATTTTTCGGGATAGAACAGGGTCTCCTTCTCAAAAGAAATGCACTCCGGATTGTGGCACCAGGCGCAGTTGAGCGGGCATCCCTTGAAAAAGACCGTGGTGCGGATCCCGGGGCCGTCGTGGATCGAAGCCCGCTGGATATCCGCGATACGGGCCTTTATTTCTCCCATGGCACGTCCTCGAAGGCGCCGGAAGCCGCCGAACGCATCGCCGCGTCCAGAAGAGAGGCCACCCGCAGGTTGAAGTCCAGCGTGACCGGGCGGAGAAGCGGCGTCCCGGCCGCCTTCGCCGCGGCGTAATGCCCGACGAGGTTTTCGATGTGATCCGGGGCTTTCCAGGCGGGAAGCGGGATCTCCTTCCCGGTGAGATCCACGGCCTTCACGTCCTTTTCCGCGGTGGTGAAGACCACCCCCTCGGAGCAGCAGAAGACCGGCCCGGTGGGCAGGAAGCTCTGCGGCATGGTCCAGGTGCCCTCTATGACGCCGTAGGAGTCGGGATAGGCGATCACGGCCGCCATGTTGTCCGGTACCTTACGCGGCATGAAGGGGGTGCCGACATTCTCCGCGAAGGCCGAGACCTTCAGCGGGCGGTCGGACGCGGGGCGTGCCCAGGTGTTGTAGAAAAAGCCGTAGCAGCCGATATCCAGAAACGCGCCGCCCCCGGTCCCCTCCTGATACCACCAGGTGGAGGCGCGGGCCTCGTCGGTCATCTCCTCCGCCGCGGCGTCGACGCCGCGGTGCCTGGCGCCCACTCCCAGCGGGCCGGTGTGCCCGTTGATATAATAGACCTTCTGAAGCTTTCCCGCGATCCCGCTTTTCAGCACCGCAAGCTCGTGATGGATATAGGGACGCCAGATCACCGGCCAGTTCACCATGGCCTCCACGCCGGCCTTCCGGACGGCGTCGCGGATCTCCAGCGCCTCCCGGTAGGTGACCGACATGGGTTTTTCGATCACCACGCCGACGCCACGCGCGGCGCATTCCCGCACGACCTCCGCCTTCCGGTGGTTTTCGGTCAGGATGAACGCCAGATCCGGCTTTATCCGGTCCAGCATCGCGCGGTAATCCCCGTCGGGGACGACGCCGGTTTTTCCCGAGACGTTCTCAAGATTCCAGGCGCGGGTGTAGCGCGCCCGGGTCTTTTCGGGCTTTTCGGGCGGAAGATCCGCGATCCCCGAAAGCTCGAAGCTTTCCTCTTCGCTGATATACGCCGCGATCTCGTTGACGTGCATATGGGCAAAGCCGATGATCACGGCTCTGGTTTTCTTCTGCATGCGTTTTCCCTCCTCGATTCGATCCTTCCCGTCCGGTTCAGAGCTCGGCCGCCGTGACCTCGCGGTTCAGCTCGGCCGAGCGGTAGAAGCATTCGATGGCCTTGGTGACCTCCAGATTCTCCTCTTCGGTGATCAGATAGGGTCTCCTGCCCGCCAGAGTATCCATGATGTTTTCATACATATAGCGGTGCTGTTCGAAGGGGACGCCCTTGTAGGCGCCGTTGTCGAACCATTTGAGCTTGGTCTCGGCCTGATAATTGCCCACGTTGCGGTAAAGGGTCTCGTTGTTCAGCGAAAGCCCGCCCTTGTCGCCGCAGATGACCATGTCCAGATTGGTGGTGGGGAGATTGATGGCCCAGGAGAATTTGAAGTTGACCGACATGCCGCCCTCCAGGCGCATGAAGCCGGCGGCGAATTCCTCCACGTTGAATTCCCGGTAATCGTAGGGGCGCGGCGTGAAGGTCCCGGCGTACGCGCCGCTTTCGGCCAGGCTGATGAGGACGTCTTCTCCCCGGGAGCCGATCTTGCGGTAGGCGCTGCCCGAGACCGAAAGCACCTTCGGCCCGCCCACGATCCAGAGAAGCGAATCGATCAGATGGACCCCCAGATCGCAGAAGGGGCCGCCGTAATTGTGTTCCTTCATGTGGAACATGCCCCAGGTGGGGATGCCGTAGCGGCGGATGAAGGCGATATCGGAATAGTAGACCTCCCCGAGCTCTCCGTTTTCCACCATGCGGCGGCTGTGCTGCATGTAATTGCGCCAGCGCATGCACTGGCAGGGGAAGAGCATCTTTCCGCACGCCTTCGCCGTGTCCCACATCTCCTTCGCGTCTGCCACGGTCACGGCGATGGGCTTTTCGCAGGCGACGTGCGCCCCGGCGCGAAGCGCCTTGACGGTCCATTCCTTGTGATGCACGTTCGGGGTGCAGACCGCCACGAAATCCGGGTGCAATTCGTCCAGCATTTTCTGCGGATCGGCGTACCAGCGGGGCACCCCGTGGCGCTTCGCCGTTTCCTCCGCCACCTCGGGGCGGATATCGGCCACGCCGACCACCTCCACAAGCCCCGCCTCCCGCATGGGCTTCAGCGCGGGGAAGTGCGCCTGATTCGCGATCATGCCGGTGCCGATGACGGCGACTCTCAGTTTCTTCATCTTCTTTTTCCTCCGTTCAGATTTCTTGCGAGGTCGGTTCGAATACGCCCGAAGCGCTCGAGCGGATGCCGGCGTCCAGTGCTGCCAGCGCGTCCAGATTGAATTCCGGGGTCAGAAGCCGGGTAAGCTCCTCTCCTTCGGTGAGATGGCGGTAAAGATGCTTTGCCACGTCGTCGGTGGTGGCGTTCCAGGGCGCGGTGCTGAAGATCTCGTCGGGTTCGGTGTTCTGATGGCTGAAGCGCCGGTACACCTTGACCTCGGAATGATACCGGTCCGCCACGATCACGCCCCCGGAGCCGTAGACCACCGGGCCGGTGGGCACCTCTCCGTTGTTCACGGTGGACCAGGACCCCTCGATCAGGCCGACCCCGTCGCCGAAGTCCAGGGTGTAGGCGGTGTAATCCTCCACCTCGGGGAAGGGGAGCAGAAAGTTTTTCCGGATGCCGCCCACCCGTTCGGCCCTTTTTCCGAAGATCCAGGTGGTCAGCGTGCAGCCGTAGCAGGCGTAGTCGAAGGCCGACCCGCCGCCGAGACTCCGGTGATACCAGAAGAGCTTTTCCATTTCTTTTTCGCTGAGCGTCCCCGGGTCGTAAGGGCCTCTGGTGGCGGGGCTCCGGTAATGCACGCGAAGCACCTTTCCGATCCTTCCGCCGTCGGAAAGCTCCTTGACCTTCCGGAAGGAGTCGAACCACGCCACCGGCCAGTTGACCGCGAGGGTGACCCCCGCGCGCCGGGCGGCGCGGGCCATGCGCAGGCCCTCCGCGAAGCTGACCGCCATCGGCTTTTCCAGAAGCGTCGGGATCCCCCGGCCGAGGGTCTCCTCTGCGATATCGCCGTAGCGGGCGATATGGGAACAGACCACCGCGAGATCGGGCTTTTCCGCCAGAAGCTCCTCCCAGTTTTCATAGAGCCGCAGGGGCCGCTTTCCCAGGACCCGCGCCTTGCGCGCCGAAGGCTCCTCCGGGATCTCTCCTTCTTTGAAGGGCGGCTCCGCGCAGCCCAGAAGCTCGTACTTATCCGGGTAACGGGAAAAAACGTCGTACATGCTGACCGCGTGCACGTGCTCAAAGCCCAGCATGGCCACCCGCAGTTTTTTCATATCTCATTCTCCCTTCGGTTCTCAATAGAGTCTTTCAAAGGCGGTATGAAGCTCCACGAGCCGTCCCTCCTCTGCGGCGGAGGGGATGGCGCACATGATCTCCAGCACGTGCCGCGCGTGCTCGGGCGAAAGCCGCGGCGGAAGCCCCGTCTCGATCGACCGGATCAGATCCCGGAGGCAGCAGCACTGGCTCAGAAGCTTTTCGGGCGGCTTCGCGCCGGGCATGGGCTCCATCCATCCCCGGATCCCGAGCTCGGGGCTGTCGAGATAGACCTCGGGGACGGGATTCTGCATATAGGGCTTCGTGAAGGAGATCGTCCCCTTCGTGCCGAAGATCTCCAGCTGGGGCGCCTTTGACGCCTTCTCCGAAAAGCCGCTGTCCACCAGAGCCATTTTCCCCTCTCCGAAATCCAGTGTGATCAGATACTGATCGGGGATCTTGTCGGCAGGGATCTCCAGCCCGTCGAAGGCGCCGGAGCGCACCGTGCGGCGCGGCGTGGTGACCTTCGCCATGCATCCCACGCGTTTCGCGGGGCCGAAAAGCGTCGTCACGATCTGCAGCCCGTGCACGCCCATATCCACCAGAGCGCCCGCGCCGGGCTCGAAAAACCACGAGGGGTCGGCATCCCGGTACTGGAAATACTCAGGGCCGCCGTGGGACATGTTGCATTTGGCGTAATAGACCTCCCCGATCGCCCCCGCGGCCATCCACTGTCTTGCCAGCGACAGATCGTAACGCATGGGATGGATCGGAGCGCATACAAAATTAACCTTGTTCTTCTTCGCCGTTTCGATCTGAAGCGAAAGGCGCTCCACGTCCGGCGCCGCCGGCTTCTGGGAGATCAGGTGTTTTCCCGCCGAGAGGAGAGCCATGTTGATCTCGTGATGCGCCTGGATCGACGCGGCGTCTATCGCGATGTCAAAATCGCAGTTTTCCAGAAGCTCGTACACGTCGTGATACGCCTTTGGGATGCCGTACCGCCGGCAGGCGGCCTCCGCCCGCTCGAAAACCACGTCGGCGGCCGCCACGCAGACCGCGTCGGCCTCCTTGGAAATATTGGGGAAATACTGGCCGTTCGCGAAGGAGCCGCATCCCACCACGGCCACTTTCCAGATCTTCTCCGCCATATCGCTTCCCTCCTTTTCACGCTTTACATTTTAGCAAAGCATAGTATAATAGTAAAGTAACAATGATGCCGTCTTGGTGCACAATATTAACCTTCGGAGGTCTTTCCCATGCTCTATACCGTCGACGTCCGGAAGCTTCCCGTCGTGACGAACTGCTATACAGTCGAAAGAAAAACCGTCTGGAGCGCCATGGATCCGGACAATCTTCTGATCTTCGTGCACAAAGGGCGCTGCCTTTTCCGCACCGAGCGCGAAGAGACCGCCGTGGGCGAAAACGAGGCCTTTCTGATCCCCGCGGGGCAGGAATACGTCCGCCGTCCGCTTTCGGGGGAACCCGCCGTCTTCACCTATCTGCACTTCCGCACCTCTTTTCCGCTTCAGGAGGCCGAGCCCTCCGCCGTGCGCGCCTGGCTCCGGGAGGAAAAGACGGCCCTGGAAAGCGCGGCGCTTTCCGATTCCGGCGGAATGGCGCCGCCTCTGGAAAAGCTCTGCGTCGGCTCGCACACGGTCCTGGACGGAGGCGCGGCCGAACTCTGCGAAAGGATCCTCCGGGAAAGTGAGCGCCGCCACGTGGAAAGCGGATACATCGCCTCGCTCCTGCTTGCCGGGCTTCTGGGGAACATGATGCTGCCCGCCGCGGGCGAGCTGCTTTCGGATTTCGACGCGGGGTCCCTCGCGCCGGTGCCGCAAAGACTACGAAAGGCGGTGCTTCATATCCGGCGGAATCTCGGGCGGACGGTCACCCTTGACGAGCTCAGCCGGGTGGCCGGCGTCTCCCCGCAGCATGTAATCCGCCTCTTCCGCGCCGGGCTGGGCACCACGCCCCTGCAGTACGTCAACCGCCTGAAGATCCAGTACGCCAAGCACCTGATCCAGTTCAGCCCCGCTCTGTCCATGAAGGAGATCGCCTACGAGCTGGGCTTTGAAAACCCCCACTATTTTTCCCGCCTTTTCACGCATCTCGCGGGCGAAAGCCCCCGAAGCTTCCGCGCCCGCGTGCTCCTTCCCGACGAGGCCTACCGCGAGGGTCTTCCCCCGGACCGGACGGGGACCGGACAGGGGGAGCCTTCCGGCAAATGACAGATGAAAAAAGCAGGGCGGCCCGCTTTTGCGGGCCGCCCTGCGGCGGGATCAGGCCGGTTTATCCGTTCAGGATCTCGATCTGACAGCTTTTCATGGTAAGCAACGCCGCGCGGTGAAGCTCCGGGGTCACCCCCGCCGAGGCGGCGGCGTCCACCGCCACGGTCTTTTCGGGGAAAAAGGCCTTCAGGAGAAGGGCGTTGGATACCACGCAGATATCGGTGCAGAGTCCGAAAAGCTCCAGGGAGAAATCCTCCGTGCCCGCGCATTCCCGGATCAGCTCGGGAAGACAGGTCGCGCCGAAGGTCGGCTTTTCCACCGGATGAGCCTCTTTTCCCCGGAGCGCCTCCCGGATCCTTTCGTCAAGCTCCCACCCCGGGGTCCCCTTGACGCAGTGGATCACCGGGAGCTTTTTCCCCTCGGCGGAGGAAAGATAATCCTCCCCGTGGGTGTCCATCGTCACGACAACCGGTCCCTGGTGAAGGCGGATCTTTTCGGCGGCGCGGGGGACGATCTCTTCGGCCTCCGCCGTGCCCAGGGAGCCGGACACGAAATCGTTCTGCAGATCCACCGCGATCAGGATCTTTTTCATTGCCATTCTCCTCTCTCTTTTTCCTCCCGGATCTTTCTGAGGATCTCCTCGTCGGCCGGGCAGAAGGCGAAGCGGGCGGCCTCCTCCGGCGCGATCCAGGCCATGGCCTCGTGCTCCAGAAGGGTCGGCTCTCCCCGGACGATCTCCGCGTCAAATAGCGTGAGGCGCACCGTAAGATCGGGATAGACGTGCGTCACCTCGTAATAGATCTTTCCCACGGATACTTCGACCGCCAGCTCCTCCCGGCATTCCCGGATCAGGGCCTCCTCCCCGGTCTCGCCCTTTTCCACCTTGCCGCCGACGAATTCCCACAGGTGCCCCCGCGCCTTGTATCCCGGCCGCTGAAAGGCCAGGAATTTCCCGTCCTTCCGGATCAGCGCGGCCACCACCTCGGTCGCTTTCGCCACGCGCGCCGCCTCCCTTCGCTCCCGGGTCTTTCCCCGGACTTCTTTTTTTCAGTATAACACGGAAAAAGTCCCGGCGCAAGCCGTCCTTCCGGTTGACAGGGCTCTTTCCCGGTGCTAAAATGATTTCATATGATCCGGGAAGCGGCCGCTTCCGGCCGGGGATCCCACTGTGAAAGGAGCTTACGTATGCTTTGTCCTTCCTGTCACGCGCCAAACCCCGACGGCGCGAAATTCTGTCCCCGATGCGGGGCGACGCTTGTACCGGCTCCGCCTTCCCCGGCCTCTTTCGGCCCGGCGGAGGCCGGTTCTTCTCCCCCGGCCATGAAAGCGAAAAACCCCCGCCGCTGGCCGATCGCCGCGGGGCTCCTGCTGCTTTTCGCTCTTCTTCTTTATCTCGGCGGGATCGTCCTGCAGATGGTTTTGTTCCATCTGGTCTACGATCTTCCCTGGGCTGTCATATTCTACCCGCTGTCGATCGTTTCGGTCGCTGTGACGGTGATCTGCCTCATTCTTTCCACGGTGTTCTTTTTCGCGCCGACCAAAAGGATCCCGGTGCTTTCCTCTCTCCCGCGGCTGCTCGCGGCTTTTTCCGCTCCGGTTTTCTTCCTGCTGGACGTCGCGGTGAGCAAAGCGGGGATCGTCCTTTCCTTCGCCTCGGTCCTCAATCTTCTTCTTTTCTTCCTTCTTTTCGCGGCCGCCGTCCTGTATTTCGTCACGACCCTGATCAAGCCGAAGAGCGCGGCGCTTCCCTCGGTCCATCTCGCGCTTTCGATCCTTTACGCCTTTCTCGCCTTCCTGAGCCTCCTTCTGCCGCTTTTCACCGGGGGCGGCACCTTCGTCATGCTGATCCCCGCGTTTATTCTGTTCCTCGCCGATCTTCTGCCCTTTGCGGGGTATTCCGCCGCGGCCTTCTCGCTCCGGGTGAAAAAGCAATAAGCGCCGGACGCGAAAAACTCCCGCCGTCCTTCGGGACAGGCGGGAGTTCTCTTTTCAGGGGTTCAGAGGGTCTCGTCGTGCTGAGCCGTTTCGGCTTCCTTTTTGGCGGCGATGGCCACGTTCTTTTTCGCGGCCTTGAAACCGAAGTGCCCCAGAAGCATGCTGACCAGATTCAGGATGCCCACGATGAACAGCGCCCAGTAAGGATAGGTCGGCGCAGCCTCCAGAATGGCCTTGATCCCCGCGAGGATCGGCACCGAGCCCGCGTAGGCAAGGATCGCCAGCACCAGCTCCGGGATCCAGAGG
>CACYBP010000254.1 GCA_902772625.1 Oscillospiraceae bacterium | reverse complement strand
CTTCTTTCGGTGGCGTGGATGGATATGACCGCGGCGCAGAACCGCGCCGAGATCGACCGGGTCTACGACGAGATGGAGGTCCATTTCCTTCTGAACGCCGGAAGGCGAAGCCTTTCCTCCGGGTTTCGGATCCGGCTTGTCGCCCTCCGGGAGATCGAGCACATGGAGTATTTTGAAAACTTCGGTTCAAACAGCCTTTCCCTCCCGGTGATGCTGGACGAGCGCCGGTTCGGCGAGCAGATGTCGGTCTTCTGGACCCCCGACCCGGAAAAAGCCGGGATCCGCGCCGAGGAGGGCGCCCTTGAAGAGGGGATCTGGCTTCCCCGGGAAACCGCCCGAAAGCTCGGTTTGAAGGTCGGGGATACCCTCACGGTCTACACCCCCATGGTCGGCGTCGGGGGCGGCGGGAAAAAAGCGAAAGAAGTCCCGGTGGCGGCGATCACCGGCGCCTCCGCCGCCTACATGCCGGAGGAAAGCTTCGACGGGCTTCTGGACTGGGTCTACATGAGCGGAAGCCCGGATTTCTTCATGAACGACGTGCATTTCGACCTGAAGAAAGAATACAACAAGCGCCTTTCGGAGATCGAAAGCAAGCTCCAGGCCCTGGTCAACACCCCGAACCCCCAGGACCGGAACCGGGACGTCTCGGTCAACTACAACGCCTCGGAGATCGACGGCATGCTGAAGCCCCTGGAAAAGTCGGCGGATTCGGCCGAATTCTTCGGAAAGCTCTTCCGCGCGGCGCTCCCCGCGGTGGCCTATCTCATCGAGATCATCGCCCTTTTCGGCCTCAGAAACGAGATCGGCGTCCGGCGCTTCTTCGGCGAAAAGCCGGGGGCGGTCTTCCTCGGGATCTGGCTTCCCGTTTTTCTTCTCTCGCTTCCCGGCTATCTCCTTTCGGCGCTTCTGCTTCTCACCCCGCTCGGGCCTTTTCTGCCGTGGAGCATGGCGCTCTGGCACCTGGCCGGAACAAGCGTCCTCACCGCCCTTCTCACGGGCCTTCTCTGCGCCCTGAGTCCGCTTCTTTTATTGAGGGAGAAAGAACATGAGTAAATTGGAATTGCAAGGCGTTTCCTTCAAATATCCCCGCGGAAAGCGGATGATCTTTCAGAACGTCAGCGAGACCTTCGATTCCGGAAAGCTCACCACCGTGGAGGGCGAGTCCGGCGCGGGTAAAAGCACCCTTCTCACCCTGCTCTCAGGCCTCGCCCTGCCCACCAAGGGCACGCTTCTGATGGACGGAGAGCCGATCCGGGACCTGACCCTCTACCGGAGAAACGTCGCGGCCACCGTCGCCCAGGCAAATCACCTCTTCGAGGGACGGACCGTTCTGGAAAACGTGATCTACCCCCTGCTTCTCAAGGGAGCCGATCCCGCCCGGGCCAAAGAAAAGGCGCTGGAGCTTCTTTCGGAGGTCAGGCTCGATCCCGAGCTTGCGTCCCATTTCCCCGCGGAATGCTCGGGCGGCGAACAGAAGCGCGTCGCCTTCGCCCGGGCCATGGCGCTTCAAAACCCCGTGATCCTCGCGGACGAGCCCACCGCGAATCTGGACAAGGGCACCTCGCGGGTGATCGCGGACATTCTGGTGGATCTTGCGCACGAAAAAGGAAAGCTCGTGATCGCGGTGACCCACGATCTTCTGCTTCCGGAGCTTGCGGACGCGCGGCTTTATCTGCGGGGCGGCGTTCTGGAGCACGAATAAGGCAGGATTTCCCGGAGGAAGATTTCGCGGGAGGAGGATCTCTCTTGATCCTTCTCCCGCGTTTTTTCTCTTCGCGCCTCAAAAGCCGCGGTGCAGGGACGCCGGGAGTATCTCTCCCGGCGTCCCCGGTTTTCCGCCCGAAGGGGCCGGAAAAGTTGCATATTTACGCAATTTCAGGGGGCGGCTTATTTTCATGCAAAAAGTTCCCGGATATGCGTCGCGCGGCGTTTGACACGGCGCCGCAAGCGTGATAGAATAAGCGGAAAAGAACCGGTTTTTGCCGGGTCGCGGCAAAAAAAGGCGTTTTTCCCGGGAAAGGAGGGCTTTATGCATAAGCCGAAGCTTCATCCTCTCAGGTTTCTCTTCCGGAAGCCCTACAAGATCCTCTTGGGTGTGTTCGCCAATCTTCTGGTGATGCTCTTCACGGTGATCGAGGGCGTGCAGATGACCGGGACCAGGATCGCCATGGACGAAGCCATGGAAAGCCGCATCTACACCGGGACCATCGGGCATGCCCTCTATACCAACGTCGCCGGGATCGATATCTGCGACCCGGGAAGCATGGTGTCGCCCGAGGCCGCGGAGATCCTCCGCGCCTCCCCTTACGTAGATACGGTCCAGATCGCCGAACGCCGGACGGCGCGCTTCGGAGACGGTAAGAAGTACGTGCAGGGCGACGCCGCGGAACGGATCATGTTCGTGGGGCTTGCCCGCGAGGAGGTCCGCCTCAGGGACGAAGGGGACCTTGCGTCCCAGATGTTCATGCTCCTGCCGACCTATATCGCCGCGGGGGATCCCGACGCGGTCTCTGTCGGCTACGGCGACGGGAAGATCATCCCCACCGTGCGCGTCTCCCCGCCCGCGGAGGGCTTTGAGACCCACCGGGACGAACGGTTCTTCCTCTTCGCCCAGGCATACCACAGCCCGAAGCACGCCTCGGCGAGCGTTTCTGTCTCCGGCTTTTATACCGATCCCGCGGAATACGTACCGGGAAGGACCCTGCTCGTCCGTGCGGGCCCGGAGGACGAAGACCTGACCGATGAAGAATTCGCCCGGAAGGTCATCGAAGAATACGGCCTTGCCGGCGCGGCGGAGCGCCTGAACGACATTCTGGACATGACCGCGGTCACGCGCCTTCCCTCGGCCGACATGCTCCTTCCCTGGCGAAGCGGCCTTATGAAGCTGGTTTCGGGCCGCGCGCTCGAGGAAAAGGACGCGGGAAAAAAGGTCTGCATGTTCCCGTCGGCCATGCTCACCGCCATCGGAAAGAGAGTCGGCGATACCGTCCTTCTTTCGCTTTCCGGTCACGATCTGTCGATCGCGTCCACGGGCAGCTATACGGTGAGCGCCGGCGGGATCCCCTCGATCCTGACCGAATACGATCCTTCGGACTTCGGCGAATATGAGGAATACGAGGTGGTCGGCACCTACTCCAACGAGGATACCGACGCCTACAACAATCCTTACGCCCTTTTTCTGAATGATATCCTGATCCCCGCCGACGCCTCAGGGCCGTTGGCGGGTCCTGCCCGGATGGACCGGTTTTCCTTCACGGTCTACAAGGATAATTACGACGCCTTCCTCGCCGAGACCGGGCCGCGTCTTAGGGAGGCGGGCTATTCGGTCGTCATGGTGACTCCCGAATACGCGGATATCGAAAGCGCCATCGCGGAATTCCGCGCCGCAAGCGGCTCCACCTTCCTGAAGGCGGGCTTCGCCCTTGCGGCGGGACTCCTGATCGCCTCGGGCGTCCTGCTCCTCTTCTGGCGAAGCGATTACCTGATCGAGCGCCGCCTCGGGGCGTGGAGACACGAAGCCGCCGGGCTCTATCTCCTCGGGTTCGGCGCGGTGGCCTCGCTTTCCTCCCTGATCGCCCTCTTCGTCGTCCTGATCCTGGGGGTGACGGGGCTCGTGCCCTTCCTCGCGCCGGAGGCGCTCACCCTCTCCTCCTGGGGGATCATGGCGGCCTTCGCCGCGTCGGAGCTTCTGGTGTACGCCCTCCTCATCCTCGTCATGGTCCTTCTCATGGACCGGAGGCACTTTGCCCGCGCGGGGGCCGGTCTTTCGCGGTCCGGCCTGTGGGCGTCCGACGGCACGAAATTCGGCCGGATCGGGCAGAACCTTCTGCCGCTTTTCCGGCGGAGAAGGCTTTGGATCGCCTTCGCGGCCGTGATCCTTCTGTTTCTGGTCTCGGTGGCCTGGATGGACAGGACCGCCGACGAGACCCGCCGGGAAATGGAGCATACCATCGAGGAGATGAGCGTCCGCTTCCAGCTCACCGGCGGCCGCCGGAGCGATTCGACCGCTTTCAGAGTCGAACTCAGTAAGCTTCGCGCGCTTCAGCATATGGATTATTTTGAAGAGTTCGAAGGCGGGGTCGTTTCGGTCAAAATGGTGGTGGGAGAACCGGCGCCTGACGGTTTCATCACGGATCCCTCTATGATGCCGGAATACATCGATATCTTTTCGGTCCCCGATCCCGCGTCCGCCGGGCTCGTCCTTCTGGAAGGCGATTTCGGGGAGGGGATCTGGCTTCCGGAGGAGCTCGCCAAAGAACATCACGTTTCGCCCGGAGACGACCTTACGGTCTTCCGCCCCTCGATGGGCAAATTCGGAAAAGCCCCGTATCAGCTCCGCGTCGCGGCGGTCATCGGCGGCCAGAAGACCTACGCGTCCGAAAAGTGCTTCGACGACCTCTACGCCTTTGCGGATGGCTACCCCAAGGGCGGACGCCTGCAGCTCTCGTACAATCTGAACGTCACGGTGGGCGGGATCCGCTTCCACATGAAAAAAGAGTACAACACCCGCCTTTCGGAGATCGAAACAGAGCTACAATCGCTTCTCAACACCCCGAATCCCCACGACCGGAACCGGGACGTCACGGTCAGCTACAACTCCGCGGAGATCGACGGCATGCTGGATCCCCTTGAAAGGACCATCGCCTCGGCCGAATTCTTCGGAAAGCTCTTCCGCGCGGCCCTTCCCGCGGTGGCTTATCTCATCGAGATCATCGCCCTCTTCGGCCTCAGAAACGAGATCGGCGTCCGGCGCTTCTTCGGCGAAAAGCCGGGTAAAGTCTTCCTCGAGCTTTGGCTTCCCGTCCTTCTGCTTTCCCTGCCGGGCTATCTCCTTTCGGCGCTTTTATTTCTCACGCCGCTCCGGGCCTTCGCGCCGTGGACTCTCGCGCTCTGGCATCTGGCGGGAACAAGCGTCCTCACCGCCCTTCTCACGGGCCTTCTCTGTACCCTCCGGCCGCTCGTTTTATTAAGGGAGAAAGAGTATGAGTAAACTGGAACTGCAAGGCGTTTCCTTCAAATATCCCCGCGGAAAGCGGTTGATCTTCCAGAACGTCAGCGAGACCTTCGAATCGGGCGTGCTTTCCTCCATCGAAGGCGAGTCCGGCGCGGGGAAAAGCACCCTTCTCTCCCTGCTTTCGGGCCTCGCCCTGCCCACCAGAGGCAGGCTCCTGATGGACGGAGAGCCGATCCGGGACATGACCCTCTACCGGCGGGAGATCGCGGCCACCGTCGCCCAGGCAAATCACCTCTTCGAGGGGCGGACCGTCCTGGAAAACGTGACCTACCCCATGCTTCTCAAGGGGATCGATCCCGCGTCGGCCAAAGAAAAGGCGCTGGCGCTTCTTTCGGAGGTCAGGCTCGATTCCGAGCTGGCCTCTCACTTCCCCTCGGAATGCTCGGGCGGTGAGCAGAAGCGGGTCGCCTTCGCCCGGGCCATGGCTCTGGACAATCCCGTGATCCTCGCGGACGAGCCCACCGCGAATCTGGACAAGGACGCCGCCCGGGTGGTCGCCGAGATCCTCCAGTCTCTGGCCCACACGCGCGGAAAGCTGGTGATCGCCGCCACCCACGATCCGTTTCTCGCGGCGTGCGCCGACCTGCGCCTTTTCCTTCACGAGGGCTTTTTAGAGCGCAGATGATCCCGTTATCTTCCCATCCTGGCGACGCCTCTTTCCCAACGCCCGCCCTTGATCAGGAGGCCTTTCTATGGCAAAAATCACCGTTGATCTGCAAAAAAACCTGAAGCCCGTGAAGCCGCTGCACGGCGGGGGCCAGCCGCCCGTCGGCGGCGCCGGCATGACGGCGTATTTCCATTATCTCACCGAGGCGGGCATCCCCTTTTCCCGCCTTCACGACGTGGGCGGCGCCTTCGGAGGCGGGAAATTCGTGGATATCCCGAACCT
>CACYBP010000253.1 GCA_902772625.1 Oscillospiraceae bacterium | reverse complement strand
GCCAACCGCGCCCTCTACCAAGCGCTTCAGGAGAGATTTTCCATGAAGATCGTCGCCTCAGGCGGCGTCTCCTCTCTGGAGGAGCTCCGCTCGCTTTCCGCCCTCGGTCTCTACGGGGCCATCGTGGGCAAGGCCCTTTACACCGGCGACGTCGATCTGAAGAAAGCCATCGAGGTGACGACATGATCACAAAACGCATCATCCCCTGCCTGGACGTCCGGGACGGACGGGTGGTCAAGGGGGTCAATTTTCAGAAGCTCGGCGACGTGGCCTCCCCGGTGGAGCTTGCGGAGTATTACAGCGCCGCCGGAGCAGACGAACTGGTCTTCTACGACATCACCGCCTCCGCCGAGGGCCGGGGACTTTTCACCGACATTCTGACCGAGACGGCGCGGCGCGTCTTCATCCCCCTGACAGTGGGCGGCGCCATCAACACCGTGGCCGATTTCGACCGGGTGCTGAAATGCGGCGCGGACAAGGTCAGCGTCAATTCCGGCGCGATCCGGAACCCCTCCCTGATCGAGGAAGCCGCCAAGCGCTACGGCAGCCAGTGCGTGGTGCTTTCGGCCGACGTCAAGCGCGTGGACGGCGTGTTCCGCGTCTTCGCCAAGGGAGGCCGTGAAAACACCGGCATGGAGGCCATCGACTGGATCAAGTCGGGCGTAAAGCGCGGCGCGGGCGAGATCGTGGTCAATTCCATGGACACCGACGGGGTAAAAAAGGGATTTGATCTGGAGCTTCTGAAGGCCGTGACCGACGCGGTCCCGGTGCCGGTGATCGCCTCGGGCGGAGCCGGCGGGATCGAAGATTTCATCACCCTTTTCAAGACCCTTCCCAAGGTGGACGCGGGGCTGGCCGCCTCGATCTTCCACTTCGGAGAGGTGGAGATCGAAACGCTGAAAGAGGCTATGGCCGACGCGGGCATCCCCGCGCGGCTTTTACGGAGGGAATCGCAATGCTCGATATCAACGAACTGAAATTTGACGAGCGGGGCCTGATCCCCGCCATCGTGGCGGACGCGGCCACCAAGAAGGTCCTCACCCTCGCCTATATGAACGAGGAGAGCCTGAAAATCACCATGGAAAAGGGGCTGACCTGCTTCTGGAGCCGCTCCCGCGGGAAGCTTTGGCTCAAGGGCGAGACCAGCGGGAACTGGCAGCACGTGGTCTCCATCACCGCCGACTGCGATCACGACGCGCTTCTGGTGCTGGTGGAGCCGGACGGGCCGGCCTGCCATCTCGGGACCGAATCCTGCTTCACGAACCCGGTCTGGGAGAGTGAGGAGCGCCACGAGTTCTCTCTGGAAATCCTTTTCGACCTGATCGAAGGGCGCAAAAAGGAGAAAAAAGAGGGCTCCTACACCACCTATCTCTTTGAGAAGGGGCTGGACAAGATCCTGAAAAAGGTCGGCGAGGAATCCACCGAGGTCATCATCGCCGGAAAGGCGCAGGACAAAAAGGAGACGATCTACGAGATCGCAGATCTTGTCTACCACCTTCTGGTCCTGATGATCGAGGCCGATATCTCCCTCAAGGACGTCCGCGACGAGCTGGCCTCCCGTCACGTCATCGATCACAAGGTCAAACAGGAGAAGATGACCTCATGATCCGGGAAGATCTGCACGTGCACACCGTCTTCTGCGACGGAAAGAACACCCCCGGGGAAATGGCCGAGGCCGCGCTTTCTCTGGGGATGACGACCCTCGGCTTTTCGGGGCACAGCCACACCCCCATCGACGAAAGCTACTGCATGTCCCGGGAGGGGACTCTTCAGTACCGGGAGGAAGTCCGGCGGCTGAAGGAAAAATACAAAGGCAGGCTCCGGATCCTCTGCGGGATCGAGATGGACTATTTCGCGGACGACGACCCGGAAAACTACGATTACGTCATCGGATCAGTGCATTACGTCCTTTCAGACGGCGTTTATTATTCCGTGGATCACACCCCGGAAAGCTTTCTCCGGGCATGTTCCGAGGGTTTCGGCGGCGATCCCTACGCCCTTTGCGAGGCCTATTATGCCCTTCTGGGAGACGTGGTGAGGAAGACGAGGGCCGATATCGTGGGGCATTTCGATCTGGTGACCAAATTTCAGGAGAAAAAGCCTCTGTTTTCCGAGGAGCATCCCCGTTACAGGGCCGCCTGGCAAAAGGCGCTTTCGGCCCTTCTCCCCACCGGCGCGGCCTTTGAGATCAACACCGGGGCCATGTCCCGGGGCTGGCGTTCCTCTCCCTACCCTGCCTCCCCCATCCTGAAGGCGATCCGGGAAGGGGGCGGCCGGCTTCTTCTCTCCAGCGACAGCCATTCCTCCTCCACCCTGCTCTACGCCTTCGACCGGTACGAGGAGCTTTTATAACCGCTTTTTCTTCTCTCCGGACGGCTTTTATGAGCCGTCCGGATTTCTTTTTTCCGGATCTTTCCTTTCGACGTATATTTTGGCAAAAAGGGGGTATACTCTGGAAAAAAGGAGGTCGGATATGAGAATCGCCTTTCACACCGCGGGCACGTCCTGCGAGATCGCCCTGATCGGAGAATTGGATCACCACGCCGCCAAAGCTGCTCTGTCGGAGATCCACGCCCGTCTGGATCAGACCCTTCCTTCCTCGATCGCTCTGGACATGCGGCAGGTCACGTTTATGGACAGCTCCGGCATCGCTCTGATCCTCGCGCTTTACAAGCGGGCGCGGGCTTTGGACGGCGAACTTCGCCTTCGATCGCTTTCCCCACCGGTGAAGCGCCTGCTCACCGCCGCCGGCATGGATAAGCTTCTGGATCTCAGCGCCTGATCACAAGGAGGAACGAAAATGAGAAAGAAACCTCTGAATTACGTAAAGCTCGCCTTTCCCTCGCGTTCGGCCAACGAATCGCTGGCGCGCAGCGCCGCGGCGGCCTTCGTCTCCCAGCTCGACCCCACTTTGGAGGAGCTTTCGGACGTCAGGACCGCCGTCAGCGAGGCGGTAACCAACGCAGTGGTGCACGCCTACCCCGAGAAAATCGGCACGGTGGAGATGATCCTCCGTCTTTTTGAGGGCGGCGTGATCGAGGTGGTGGTGCGTGACAAGGGATGCGGCATCGAGGACGTCCCGAAGGCTCTGGAGCCTACATACACCACCGGCGGCGCCGACCGGTCGGGCATGGGCTTTACCATCATGGAAAGCTTCATGGGTTCGCTCTCGGTCAGATCCAAGCCCGGAAAAGGGACGACAGTGCGGATGCGCAAGGTCATCAACCGTGTCCGCTGAGCCCGGTTTTCTCGCCCTTCTCACCCGGGCGCAGGAGGGAGAAAAGGAGGCCTCCGGGGAACTGGTATCCCGAAATCTCGGCCTTGTCCGGAGCCTCGTCCGCCGCTTCACCGGGCGGGGCGCCGACCCGGACGAGCTCTATCAGGTGGGGCTGATCGGCCTTTACAAGGCGATCCTCGCCTTCGATCCCGCCTTCGGGACGGCCTTTTCCACCTACGCAGTGCCCAAGATAGAGGGAGAGCTGCGCCGGTATCTGCGCGACAGCGGGTCGATCCGGGTATCCCGGACGGTCTACGAGAGAGCTTCTCTTCTCCGGAAGGCCGAAAGCGAGCTCTCCTTCCGTCTCGGCCGGGCGCCCCGGCTTTCGGAGCTTTCGGCCGCCCTCTCCCTCTCCCCCTCGGAGATCGCCGAGACCGAGCTTTATTTCCGCGGCGTCGACTCCCTCGACCGGGAGGTGGGCGAGGACGCCTCTCCCCTGGGCGATCTGATCCCCGGCGGGGAGGGCGGGGACGAGGTCCTGGAAAAGCTTTCGCTGAAGGAGGCCGTCGACCGTCTTCCCGACCGGGAAAGGGAGGTGATCGGCCTGCTCTTTTACCGCGGGCTGACCCAGACCCAGGCCGCGCGTCTCCTCAAGACCTCCCAGGTGCAGATCTCCCGGATCCGGAAGAAGGCGCTTCTTCTCCTGCGGGAGCTTCTCCGGGAGGCGTGAAATCCCGCAAGTTTGCCTTTCGCTTCGCATATATATAGGCTGTCCGGATCATGAAGAAGTGCGGAAGGAGGCGGAAAGCAATGTCCGATCTTTTCTCCCGGATCCAGGAATCTCTGCCCGCCGTGGGGCTTCTCGCGGCCTTTTTCATCACGCTTCTGCATCTTCTCGGGTACCCGGTCAGGCCTCTCTTTCTTCTGGTGAGAAATATCGGGCTGTCTCTTGGATTTCTTCTGCTTTATAACCGCGTCTTCGCGCCTTCGGGACTCGGGATCGGGGTCAATCCCCTGACGGTGGGGACGCTCTCGCTCCTCGGCGTCCCGGGCTTTGCCGCGATCCATGTAGTTTTATTTCTTGCGCGCGTGCTTATTTGATCACAATGCACATTGACTTTGCCGGATAAATGGGATAAAATGAGGGCATCACGATTATTTTGGCAAAGGATGATGAGTTTTGGCTGAGAAGAAGCTTGTGGAACAGATCACCTCCATGGAGGAGGATTTTACCAAATGGTATACCGACGTCTGTCTGAAAGCGGAACTGGTTTCCTATTCCAACGTGGCCGGCTGCGTGATCTTCCGCCCCTACGGCTACGCCCTGTGGGAGGCGATCCGCGCCGAGTTTGACCGCCGGTTCCGGGAGACCGGACATCAGAACGTCTACATGCCCATGTTCATCCCCGAATCGCTTCTGCAGAAGGAAAAGGATCACATCGAAGGCTTCGCGCCCGAGGTCGCCTGGGTCACCCACGGCGGGACCGAAGAGCTGAGCGAAAGAATGTGCGTGCGCCCGACCTCCGAGACGCTTTTCTGCGATCACTACAAGAACATCGTGCACTCCTGGCGCGATCTTCCCCAGCTTCTGAACCAGTGGTGCTCGGTGGTGCGGTGGGAAAAGACCACCCGCCCCTTCTTACGCACCCGGGAATTCCTGTGGCAGGAGGGCCACACCCTGCACGCCACCGCCGAGGAAGCCATCGAGGAGACCGAGAAGATGCTTGGCATCTACGCCGACGTGTGCGAAAACATCCTGGCCATGCCGGTCATCAAGGGCAAGAAGACCGACAAGGAAAAGTTCGCCGGGGCCGTGGCCACCTACACCATCGAGGCCATGATGCACGACGGAAAGGCTCTGCAGAGCGGCACCTCCCACTACTTCGGCGACGGCTTCGCCAAGGCCTTCGACATCACCTTCACCGATAAAAACAACAAGCTCGCCACCCCCTTCGAGACCTCCTGGGGCGTGTCCACCCGTCTGATCGGCGGTCTGATCATGACCCACGGCGACGATTCGGGACTGGTGATCCCGCCGCGCATGGCGCCCACCCAGATCGTGGTGATCCCCATCGCAGCCCACAAGGGCGGCGTCATCGAAAAGGCAAACGAGCTTGCCGCTTCTCTCAGAGCAGCGGGTCTCCGTGTCGCCGTAGACGCGTCGGACAACTCCCCCGGATGGAAATTCGCCGAATACGAGATGAAGGGCTACCCCATGCGCATCGAGATCGGCCCGCGCGACATCGAAAACGGCACCTTCGTGGCCGTGGCCCGCGACAACCGGGAAAAGACCGTCCTCCCCATCGAGGGAAGCGCCGACAAGGTCAAGGAGCTTCTGGACGCCATCCACGACCGGCTTTACAAAAAAGCTCTGGAAAACCGCGAAAGAAGGACCCACACCGCCCATTCCTTCGAGGAGATCCGGGAATTCGCCAAAGAAAACTGCTTCATCCGCACCGCCTGGTGCGGCGACGAGGCCTGTGAGAACCGCCTCAAGGACGAGGTGGGCGTCACCTCCCGGTGCATGCCCTTCGGCGAGGAAGCGGTGGACGAGGTTTGCCCGGTCTGCGGCAAAAAGTCGATCACCACGATCTTCTGGGGAAAAGCGTACTGATCCTTTCAAAAATGAGAACCCCGGCCGCCGCGGAAATGAAGCGCCCCCTGTCAAGTAGACAGTGAAAAAAACAAAATAGTTTTGAGTGGAAATTCCACCCTGCTGCGCAGCAGGGTGGAAT
>CACYBP010000252.1 GCA_902772625.1 Oscillospiraceae bacterium | reverse complement strand
CTCGGCAAAGAGGATATCCATATGGTCTGCTATAACTTCATGCCGGTGTTCGACTGGACCCGCACCGAGCTTGCGCGGAAAAGAGCCGACGGCTCCACGGTCCTGGCCTACACCCAGGCGGCGGTGGACGCTCTGGATCCCGAGAAGATGTTCGAGTCCATCGCGGGGGATACCAACGGCGCGGTGATGCCAGGCTGGGAGCCCGAGCGCATGGCCCGGGTGAAGGAGCTCTTCGCCCTCTATCAGGGCATCGACAACGAAAAGCTCTTTGAAAATCTGGTCTATTTCCTGAAGGCCATCATGCCGGTCTGCAACGAATACGATATCCGTATGGCCATCCATCCCGACGACCCGGCCTGGAGCGTCTTCGGCCTTCCCAGGATCATCATCAACAAGGAGAATATCCTGCGTCTGATGAAGGCAGTGGACGATCCGCACAACGGAGTGACCTTCTGCTCCGGCTCCTATGGCACCAATCTGGAAAACGATCTGCCGGATATGATCCGTTCGCTCAAGGGCAGGATCCATTTCGCCCACGTGCGGAACCTGAAATTCAACTCGCCCGACGATTTCGAGGAGGCGGCGCACCTTTCCAGCGACGGCACCTTCGATATGTACGAGATCATGCGCGCGCTCTACGATATCGGCTTCACCGGGCCGATCCGCCCCGACCACGGGCGCATGATCTGGGGAGAGGTGGCCATGCCGGGCTATGGGCTTTACGACAGAGCCCTCGGCGCGGCCTATCTCAACGGCCTGTGGGAGGCCATCGTGAAATCCCACGAAAGAGGCGTCTGACCATGAATACAGAGAAAAGGCTTCCGGAGCATCCGGAAGCCTTTTTCGCGTATTTACGAGGCGGAGGGCTTTGATTGCCCGGAGTCCGGCCCGGCCTTCACGTATTCCACGTGGCGGTAAGTAGAGAGCGCAGCGCGCCGCTTCATGGCGGCGAAGGAGGCGGCGCGGAGCAGCTCCTGGTTTTCCTTCGGCGTGCGTCCCTCCTCGGGAAAAAACGGCCCGTCGATATAGACCACGGTCTTCGGCAGGGAGAAAAAGAGCCTTTTATGATAGACCGTGGTAAAGGTGAAGACCGGCTTTCCCTCCTCCGCGGGATAGCGGAAGGAGGTGGAGGGAAAGGCGCGGATATCGGTGTAATAAGGCCAGATATGCGCCTCGGGATAGACGGCGATCACGTGATCGCGTTCGGCGTGGAGATGGAGCGCGCGCCGGAAATTCCGCATCCCGGCAGCGCCGGTGGGCAGAGGCATCGCCCCGAGATCCTCCACCACGCGCCGGAGGCCGGGGATCGAAACGCAGTCGGGGTTGGCGATGATGTAAGCCTTCTTGGGAAAGGCGATCAGGGACGGGGCGTAAGCGTCGCCCGCGGCGCGGGTGTGGTTGCCGTAGAGAAAATAGCCGCTCTTCCGGTAGGGACGGAGCTTTCGCCTTCCCACGATCCGCTCGGAGTAAAGCCCCTTCTGCATCAGAAAGACCAGGGGAGTCGCGATGAAGTGATAGAGGGCGAAGGCCGCGGCGCGGCGCGCGGGGGTCTTCGGGAAATAGGCGTAATCCGGGGGAAGCTTTTTCTGCCGGATCTCCCAGGAGGCGAAATCCTCCTTTTCCGCGTCGGTATAGGTGATGACCTTTTTCATGAGCGGAACCTCAATTCCGCCGCGTCTCGCAGCATGTCTTCCATCTTCTCCATGCAGGACTTCTGGTCGAAGCCCCGGCTGATCTCCTTGTATTTCTCCCGCATCCGGGAAAGCTCCCCGGGGTGATCCATGAAGAACTCGATCTTATGCATAAGATCCTCCGGGTCGCGGGGCCTGAAAAGCGTTTTTTCATCCACCGAGAAAAAGCGCGTGGCCGATTTTTCCGAATCGGCGATCAGCGCCGGGAGCCCCGCGGCGATGGCTTCTATGCAGCCGATGGCCTCAATCTCCACCACGGCGGCGTGGACGTAAAGATCGGCGGCGTGAAGCGCCCCGATCAGCTCCTCCCGGGAGAAAAAGCGGAACTCGGCGTTCACGCCCTCCCGCGCGGCAAGCCTTTGAAGCCGCGCTTTCATCGGCCCGTCGCCCGCGAGGACGAGCCGGATCCTTTCGCGGTAACGGCTTCTTCCCACGGCGCGGATCAGGGTGGATTGATCCTTTTCCTTGCTGTACCGGCCGGTGGAGATGACGGTGAAGGGGCCGCCGGGGGGCGGCTCTTTTCTCTCAAAGGGCGCGAAAAAGGCGTCGTTCACACCGTTGGAAATCACCCGGTAGGGCCGGTTGATGGGCGTATTCTCATAAAAGACGCGGCGGATGAACTCGGTGGGATAGTGGATCACGTCGCAATGCCGGTAGATCGTGCGGTAAAAGGCCTGATACACCAGGTGATTGGCAAGCCGGTCGTTCATCATCGGCCCCAGATGCGCCGTCACGTTTTCGGCCTGACAGTGAAAGCTGGCCGTGACCGGTTTTCCCTTTTCCCGGGCGATGCGCAGCGCGCATTCCGACAGGACGAAAGGCACCTCCAGATGCACCACGTCGGCTTTTTCGATCGCTTCCTCCAGCACGGCCGGGTCGGCCTTGGCAAGCTGGACGCCGTTGCGCTCGACGATCCGGTTCAGAAGAAAACCGAGATCCATGGTGGGCGTCACATAATAATTCTCCAGTCCCCGGGTGGAATCCTCCGGAGAAACCACGTAAACCGTGTGTCCTTTTTCCTTCAGGTAACGGATCAGATTCAGGGCGGCGATGACGGTGCCGTTGTTCGCCTCTCCCAGAACGTCGCAGATCATGGCGATCCTCATGCGATCCCTCCTTCACGGTTCAGTATACCCGAAATTTGGGATTTTTGCAAGAAACAGGTGTATGACAGTGTCCATGCCCCATAGAACCGGAATTCTGATGATTGAAAACAAAGGCGAAGCATAGTAAACTGAAGAAAAAACGGGGAGGAAGAAACATGCGCTTGCGTGAACCGGTTTTTATCAACAGTCTGAGGCTCCGGAACCGGATCGTTATGCCCCCGATTGGGCCGTGGAGGCTCTCCGGTAAGCCGCGGCGTTTTTCGCGCTCCCGTTTCTCTTTTCGGGAAGGGAACGCCTTGCTGCCCCGTTGGATGAAAGAAGGAATTCTTTTCCCCAAAGCATGGGAAGAGTACGTCCTCTTTACTGGCTTCTAATGACGCGCCGCTGTGCGTCGCTTGCCGCGGAGAATAAACGCAGGAAAAGGAGAAGCGTGCCGTCTTGGCGCGCCTCTCCTTTTCCTTGTGAAAGAGTGTGAAAGGAGCAGGAGCGCATCGTTATTCATACTCCCGGCGAACAGAAACGGGCGACGTCCCGTGCGATGAATACTGTTCTTACCCGTGCGGTCAGTCTGTGAGGTGGAATATCGAGAGCTGTTCTGAAAACTGTTCTGAAACTGTTCCGGCCCTAATGTGGCCGGGACTATATGGGGAATAACAAAAAGAAAAAGCCCCGAAACCATAAGATT
>CACYBP010000251.1 GCA_902772625.1 Oscillospiraceae bacterium | reverse complement strand
GCCTCTGTTCGAGGAGCAGGTGGATTTCGAGACCTTCTCGAAGTCCGATTTCCGCGCCGTGAAGGTGCTGGAATGCGAGGCTGTTCCAAAGTCCAAGAAGCTTCAGAAGTTCACTCCGGACGACGGCACCGGCGAAAGCCACACGATCCTTTCGGGCATCCACACCTATTACGAGCCGGAAGAGCTTGTCGGCAAGACCCTGATCGCCATCACGAATCTGCCGCCGCGCAAGATGATGGGCATCGATTCCTGCGGTATGCTCCTCTCCGCCGTCCACAAGGAAGGCGAAGAGGAGAAGCTCCATCTTCTGATGGTGGATCCGCATATCCCGGCAGACGCGAAGCTGTACTGACTGCTTCCCTGAAAGATACAAGGGATAAAGAATTGTATTGATTCGCAAAGAATAATTGCTGTATTCTCAACTGAAAAGCATGTTGTTTATCAAAACCGGGAGGCGGGATCTGCGATGAGGTTTGTAAAAATGCTGTTTTTGGGATTAACTCTCAGCGCATTCCTTTCTGCCTGCGCGCCGCTCTCGTCTTTAGACGAGAACGGGAAGGAGGCTCCGGGAGAACATATGGAGGCACCTGTCAGTGAAGAGGTAACTTACATCTATAAATCTGACAAGGTCAGCGTTTCTCTCATAGACGCTCATGCGTCGAGAAGATATGTTTTTTATGAGTGGAATCTCATAACGGACGATATAGCTTATTCGAACAACAATCTGATCCTGACAGGCTTCGTATCCAACGTCCGGCAGGTAAACGTCGATTACGTATTTAATGATGCGAACGTGACGGACAGCGTGACGCTTTTCGACGTGAACGTATCCGACGTTCTGGCAAGCCGTTCCGCATCTGTTCAGAAAGGCGACGTCATAACCGTCGGAGTTGCGTATAATATGGAAAAATACGGCGAAGGCCTGCCGATCATTCAGGATGGGAAATCTTATCTTTTATTCTGCTGTACGGTCGACGCGATCGATCAAAACACGAACGAGGTTTTGGAATTATCCGAATATGCTGATTGCTGGATCAGGGCGCCGAAAGATCTTCTGGTTGAGAAAATCGGCGATCACTATTTGGCCATCGACTATTTCGCTGACGTTTCGGGCGTTCCTTCGCTTCCTGAAAGTCTTGGCATTACAGAAGACCAAATCGGCAAGCTCAACTCGGTTCTGATGGATGACGACGAAAGAAACGCCCTTCAGGTCCTTTACGAGCGATCCATGTCCCAATCAAACGCATGGGACCTTATCAGCAGGACTTATTTGTGTCCGTGCGATACGCTTGAAGAGTATGTGAAAGACAAAGCGGCGAGCTATTTTCAACCGTAATATGTCTGCAATGAGAATTAAGAAAGAGCGTGAAAAAAGAAGTTAACAATAGTATTGGATTAATGATACACTTCAGCATGAAAGAATAAGATAAAGAATTGAGGATTCTGATATGTTGAAAAGAGTATTGTGGATAACGATTTGCTTTTTGATCGTGATTATGACGGCGTCCTGTATCAACAAAACCGGGACTGGCATGGACAAGTCCCCCGATACGATTGATCACGCAGGTGACGACGAAAGCAAAAAGAGTGAAGACTTGTTCTCTTTACCTGCCACCTTGATTGCTCACGGGGTTATTCACGAGAGAATCGGGGAAGAGAATCTTGCCGCATACGCTGTTTTGCGTGAGCCGCGAATCTGTAATAGCAGTATTGATTATTCTGATTATTGTACGCTTGCAGAGAAGACACTGCCTCAAGACCTGAAAAAAGAGTTTCCTTATATCCCTGAAACGTGGTTTAAAAACCATAATCTTATCATTCTTTTTCCTGAGGAAGCCATCGATGTGAAGGGTATTGAAACACGACTTGACAATGACGGCTGTCTTTGGATCTTCCTGACAGTAACATCAAAGGATAAATGGTTGGATGGATATACCGAACGAACAAGACTTCTGACAACCCTGTTGTTTCCCTGGGATAAGGCGGCAGAAGACGATGATACTGTCCGGTCATTGGAGGTTCGTTTGAGGAGTATGTGGGATGAGCAAACAATCGTTGAGGCAATGAATAAGCTTTGAAGAAGAAAATATCTTCAACAATACTGTTAGTCCTGACAAAATGATCAGGCAATTGTGCGAAAAAGGGGTCAAAGATTCTCCTTATTCAGTCCGGGAATGGAAACAGATGCAAACGTAAAGAGGAAGCCGCAGAGTCCGAAAACTCTGCGGCTTTATCTCTGTCTGAAGGTTCGCGACGCCGGCAAAGGTGTTTCCCCGTTATGCCGCCGGAAACCGCTCCGGCATAACGGCCGCGGTATCGCGTGACGCCCTTTGCGGTTTCACCTCTTGTCCCAGGGCAGGACCTCCCAGTCCGCGGGAGGATCGCCGAGGTCGGGTACCTCCATGGGAACGCCGCCCGCCAGGGCCGACTGGTGGGCCACAAGCCCCGGGATGTTGTATCTTGCCACCGCCCAGATGTTGGTGGGGGAGAGCTTGCCTGTTTCGTAAGCGCGGCAGAAATCGTCGATCAGGAAGTGATGGGTGCCGTTATGGCCGTTGTGGATGCCCTCGAATTCCTTCGGAAGGCGTTCGGTCGGCTGAACCGGAGCGGTTTCGTAGAAGCCCACGCCCGACGCGATCTCCCGGAGGGCTTCCCGGTAATCCTTTTCGATCAGCTCTGAAACGGATCTTGGCTGGATCTCTGCCGTCACGTCGGTCATGATGGTTTTGTGGTCGTTTTCGGGATTCCAGCGCGAAAGGCTGTGTCTTGCCACCGAGAATTCGTATCCGCCCTGATCGCCGAAGAACTGCGTGATATAGGTCTCGGGCGCCGTCCAGCCGATGCAGCGGGTCTCGTTGATCCTGACGATGCCTCCGTTGGAAAGCTCCAGAAGCATGGACTCGTTGGAGAACGGATTGTCGTAATCGTTCTGTCCAGAGCTTCCGAAGATGTCGGTCCGCTCGCTTCCGCGGAAGCCGAAGGACACGACCTTTTTGGCGTAGACGCCCGGCATGGCGGAAAGAATCATGCTGGTCGAATGCGTCGGATAGAAAAACGGCGGGATCCCCGCGTATTTTCTCCAGTCCTCGCCGCCCGAGCTGCGGAAGCTCATTTCCATATTGCGGATATCGTGGTTGTACTGCGCCTCGCCGTAGGTGAATCTGCCGAAGGTGCCTTTCTGGAACTCCTTCCGGCAGAAACAGGTCGCCGCGCGGTAAAAGCCGGTCTCGCCCATGGAATAGGTCAGGCGCGTCTCTCTGACGAGCTTTTCGATCTCCCTGATCTCGTCCACGCTGATCGCGCAGGGGACGGCGCTGTATACGTGCTTTCCCGCTTTGAGCGCCCGGATCACCATCTGACCGTGGGTATAGCGCTGGGTAAAGACGGCGATGGCGTTGATCTCCTTCGACGCCAGGGCCTCTTCGTAGGTATCTATGATCTTGACGTCGAAATCCTTTGCGAACTTTTCGGCGCGCTCTCTAATAAGATCGCACACAAAAACCTCTTCGATGACCGGATCCGCTTTGAAAAGCGGAACGAAGAACGGGCTGAAGCGGCCGCATCCGATGATCGCGATTTTCATTTTTTCTCTCATGCTGTCCTGCTCTCCTTTTCTTTTCGCCCTTCTTTGACGGGGACTGCCGAATTCCCGGTTTGCGTCCCTCCGGGAAAGAGCGCGGCGCTCTTTTCTCCGGAGTTTTGCGCATTGCCGGAGGCATACTGACGACGCCTATAGTGTAGCATACCCCGCCGCTCCTGTCAACGAAGAAGCGGAGAAGGGGACTGCTTACCGCGCGCCGGGCTCCTGCGGTTTTGAGACGCCGGTGTTTCCGGCACAGCAGGGGCCGCCGCCCCCGGCGGCTCCCCTTAAGGGAGGAGGCTTCGCCGCAGGCGAAGACGAAGGGATTGCCGTCTTTTTTCGGCACACTCTCCGTTCCGTCACGGGGGAGAGGATCGCCCCTCTCTGAAAACAAAAGTATTCCGCAGAAGCTTCGCTTCCCGCGCTTTAACGCCTTCCTCCAAGGGAAAGGGAATTTATTGACGAAACGCAAAGAACATGCTATATTGAAAAGAGACCGGGGCGAAAACCGGGCGTATGGACCCGGAGAACCGCGCAAGGCGCGGGACCCGGTCGTTATCCCGGGAGTCCCGGGATAATGGCTTTAGAAAATACACGGCTTCAATTGAGGGGTATTATGAGAAAATCAGGCGTTTTGATGCACGTTTCCATGCTGCCGGGGGAGTATTCCTGCGGCGCGTTCGGCAAAGAAGCGAGAGACTTCATCGACCTTCTTGAAAAGGCGGGGTTCAAGATATGGCAGACCCTGCCCTTCGGCTGGCCGGATACCAACGGCTCGCCATACAAGTCGCTTTCGGGCTTTGCGGGAAACCCCTTCTTCATCGATCTGCCCACCCTGTGGGAAAAGGGGCTGATCACCCGTGACGAATTGGAGGCGGCGAAGCAGAAAACGCCCTATCTCTGCGAATTCGACCGGCTCTTTTCCGAACGGCTTTCGCTTCTCCGGAAGGCCTCGGAGAGGGTCGGTGAGGAAGAGAGAACGAAGATCGACCGCGCCGTCCGGGATACTCCCGAGCTTTTCGACTTCTGCCTCTTCATGGCGGAGAAGGAGCCCGGCGGAGAAGACGCGCTCTTTTTCCATGAATTCATGCAGTACGAATTCCTGGAAGAATGGTATAAGATCAAGGCCTACGCCAACGAAAAGGGGATCGAGATCATCGGGGACATCCCGATCTATCTTGACCCGGAGTCCTCCGACGTGAAGGCGCATCCGGAATACTTCCAGCTGGATCCGGAGACCCACGCCCCGACCGCCGTGGCCGGAGTCCCGCCGGATTATTTCGCCGAGGACGGCCAGCTCTGGGGGAATCCTCTTTACGACTGGGACCGGATGAAAAAGGACGGCTACCGGTGGTGGAAAGCCAGGATCCGACACCAGCTTACCCTGTTCGACGGGATCCGCATCGATCATTTCCGGGGGTTTTCGGCCTACTGGTCGGTGCCGGCCGACGCAGAGACCGCCAAAGAAGGGAAATGGGTCACGGGACCCGGACGGGAATTCGTGGAGGAG